>QNBI01000100.1 GCA_003641675.1 Spirochaetota bacterium
GACATTTTTTATTTCACCCATATCTATAAATAGATAAAGGCTGTTTTTTACCAAATGCTTTTAAAAACACTAAAATAAGGTATGGGGGTGTCACGGAGGAGCCTAATCACTTACACCTTGCCCGCCGGGGAAAGGCTATAGGGTATTCGCAAGGGGTGCTGCCGGCCGGCTAATGCGTGAGGGATCGTCGGCTAAGTACCCCGCAGGCGCATTTTTAGCTTGCGCGCTTTGCTTCTTTGGTTTTTAGGTATCGGCCTTAAAAGAAGGCATGCGCCGAGGAGTACGGCCAAGAGCCCGACCCGAGCGTTTTACGCGAGGGGCACGCCCAAACCTCAGACTAATATAGAGGAAATCTCTAACGGGAGAAGGAGAACTATAATACTATATCTTTAAAATTAAATTTCAAGTATATAAGTAATACCGATACTAAAAGAAAATACTGCAAAACTATTATTGGAGGGAGAAAATATATCTATATTATTATTGGCGAAATTCCAGGCCGTGGGAACGTCTGAAAGTTGAAGAGAATTCCATATATATCCTAGTTTTAGATCTGCCATAAAACTCAAACTCCCATAGAATTTAATAGTCCTTGTACTGTTAATAGTCAATATAAGTTTCTTTTCGAGGGGAATAGAATCTAATAATTTTGTGCCTGCATTTTTTTCCTGTGTCCAATTGGTGTATATACCCCAGGGATTAGCAGGAGACTTTTCTCCGGACAGAGAAAACTCAAGAGAAGAATAGATATTAAAATCTCTAATATTGCCCTTATAATTAGATAGAAAAGAAATATTATTTTCTCCGTTATAATAACCTATATAGTTATTTTCCGGTAGTATTGTTTTAACTTCCCCATTAGCCGTATATGACACTGCCGGGTAATAAGAATAGCCGTATCTTTCGTCTGTTGCCGATATTTTATCTCCGTATCCTGTAGGCTGAAAAGTGTATTTTGTTGAACCTGCATGATAAAGTCCGATAGTACCGAAATTCAAGTGATAACTGCCGCCAAATGACCAGGCCAGCTTATTTGGATTCTGATAACTACTGTCGGGATTAAGAATGGCATTGGCGTTAAAATCATCTATAAGCAGCTGTCCATAGCCATACAAATTATTTTCCCTGTAATCAGCAAAAAAGCCCATTATTGAATTATCATTACCGACAGATTGCCATGGCTTGCCCGGTGAGATTCTTGTATACTGCTTAAAAAAACCAGGAAGAGGATCTAGAAAATAATCAGCATCAAAACTACAGCCAGTATAAATTAAAGAGTCTTGAAAACCGATTCTAAAGCCTTTTAGTTTTAGTCCATAAACATTATATTGCCAACCTCTGTCTGGAAAACCCAGCGCAGAATTTCTATTAAGTTCGGTCCATCTTGAAGTAAAAAAGAAAATATTATCATTATAGCTGATATCCAGAAGCAGGGCATTTAAATTCTTCGACGACACGAACAAAGAATATGGGGTATCCACAATATCGTTCTCCTGCAGCCGACCGAATTTCATAGAGAGATCATTATATTTTATCCCCAATCCTCCTTGTTCCAATAGAAAATAATAACCAAAGTAAAAATCTTTACCATGCGAAGGTTGATATTTTCCATCGTTACACACAGAAAAACGCCAGATAAAATCGAAATAATCCGTTTTATGTTTTTCCTGCAGAGCAATATATTGATAGCTATTTTCTGTAGTCAGGACCTCATTAAAACTTATAGAAGTTTCAAGAGAGAAAATCTCATAAGGCAGTACTAAAAATAGTATTAAAAATATAGTTCTATTCATTTTTATTTTCATAGTTAAGAATATAACATATTAATCCGGTTATTGTCCTGGCTGACAGGCTATTTCTTTGGTTTCCACTTCGCTGCACTGTAGACTATCTTAGACACATCCCGAATATATATTTTGATACTTCTGCAGTATGCGAAAGCAATATTTTTAGTATTCTATTATCAGAGATTGATTCCTCCAGAATTTTATTCGGCTAAGATAATATCCCTATTCATTTAGAAGGGGGTAAATATATAAGCTACGGAAATGCATGGATGTTTTTATCACCGAAAAGCTGTAACTTAAATCTTACTCACTGTGAGCCTCAAACGATACCTGTAGTCTATGAGGAGTTAAGGGCTTTAAAGTATGCTGTAAAGCAAACTCATCTTAATCTAAGAGATATAGAAAATATTTTCTATAATAATGCAAAACACATACTGGAAAGTATAACCGCATAGTTTTACCAGGCAATTTCAAAGAAAATATTAAAAGCAATTCTTATTCAATTATTTTATAATATAGTGTTGAAAACACTAAAGGGGAAAGTCAATATATGGAATGCCAGCGGAGGTTATCTATACGGAGAAAAGTCAAAATATCATCACCGGAATCGCCGATGAAGCTTCGGAAGACTTTCAGCCGCAGATAGAGGTATATAAAAGTCTAAGGCGGGACTATATAGAGTTAAGAAATATCGACGAAATAAATATCTCACGGCTTAGTGATAAAATATTCGACAGCTTTGTTTTTAGGTATCGGCCTTAAAAGAAGGCATGCGCCGAGGAGTACGGCCAAGAGCCCGACCCGAGCATTTTACGCGTGGGGCACGCCCAAATCCTTAATACCCGGAAGCCGCTTTTAGTTACTTCTTTTTAGTTACTTCTTTTTAGTTCCGGATTAAGAATCTCCATAGTGTCATCTTTCATGCCGAGCGCATATATCTTGTTCTTTGTAAGATACGTAACTACATCCTCCGGCAGATAAAACGATGAAAAGACAGGAATTATCTTCTTATCCCGATAATCTGGGAAATAATCATATACCTCTTTAAGCGATTCTATAAAGGCGTCGATATACTCTATCTTGGGCGTCGATTTAGTCTCGTTCACAAGCAAAAAATCATTGCATACCGTAAATGCATCGAATTCCCTCGCTTTTTTTGGTTCTTTCGAATTTACAACACGCCGCCTTACCGCAAAATCCAGAATGGTATCGCAGTTAAAATATTCCTTTACAATTCTCGGAATATTGGGCGCCACTACATCTTCTGCTAATGTCCCGAGTCTGTTTGCAAGATCACCCCACTGTTTGTTCATCCTTTTTCTGTCTTCGCGGGTTTCATCTTTAAAGGCGAGCATCTCTGTTTTGAAGTCCTTCATCTCATCCTTGAAATCCCGCATTTCATTCTGAAAAGTGTGTACATCCTTTGTTAATTCGCTTATACTTCTCTCTGTTTTAAGCTGAGCATATGCTATGTCTTTTACTATCCTCTCAAGTTCGCTTACTTTTCCTTCTACTTCTTCCACTTTTGTCGGCATTTCCTTTTACCTCCCGGCATTCATACCCATATATCCGGCGCTAAACCTATAAGCCCCTAAGCGGTATGCAGTAATCTAAACAACACCTTCTACTATTATAATATAACATAAAAAATGGTAAATTGCTTTTTAAAATAAAAACTTTTATGAACAGGTATAGAAGGGATCTAATCCGGCAGACCGCTTTTTACCTTTAGATTTTCTGTACTTCTGCAAAGCCCGGCGCTTAATCCAAAAATCCGGACGGCGTACCTTGACCTTCTTAAAAAGAGGCGGTAAAGTAAATATACGCAGATAGCCCTGCAGCAAGAAAAAATGAAAAAAAGGAGAAAGTAGCTATGAAAAAGAAAATTAGCCTGATACTTACCGCTTTAGTTTTGCTTTTTTCATCGGCAGTGTTTGTTTTCGGAGATAGCGGCTCTTATGCTCTTCCCGACCTTCACGGAAGAGTTGTTGTCGCAGTAACGGGCAATGACTACGTGCCTCTAAACTTTGTCGACCCCAAGACCGGCAAGGCTATGGGATGGGAGTACGATGCTGTAAATGAAATAGGAAGAAGGCTTAACTGCAAAATCCAATGGAAAGTTACATCATGGGACACAATGATAGCAGCTATTCATAATGGCCAGTTCGATGTAGGAATGGACGGAATTACGATTACCGACAAGAGGAAAAAACAGGTTGATTTTTCCATCCCCTACATGGTCTCACAGCAGTTCATGCTGGTACGCAAAAATGAGAACCGATTTAAAACCGCAAAAGAGTTCGCGGCAAATCCAAAGCTTCTAATCGGAGCGCAGGCAGGGACAACTAACTTCTATACAGCAGTATACAGCGTGCTCGACGGGAACGAAGCCAATCCGCGAATTAAACTTTTCGAAAACTTCGGAGCAAGCGTACAGGCATTAATAGCCGGTGATGTCGATATGGTTCTTATGGACGCTGCATCTACACGGGGCTATATAGGCGCAAACCCGGACAAGCTTAAATCTGTAGGCGGCCCGCTCGGAACAGAGTACTTCGGGTTTATCTTTACACCGAAATCGGACCTTGTGGAACCCTTTAACAAGGCGATAGAGTCGATGAAAAAGGACGGGTTTCTCGATGAACTCAATGTAAAGTGGTTCTACGAGTACAACAATAAGTAGGCCTTAAGGAAGCTATCCTAAAGATACTTTAAGAAAGTGAACCTAAAGTTATAAGGTTTCGGAAGTTAAACTGAGGCCAACACTTAAATGGTTAGCCTCAGGTAATTAAAACTGAATAACTAAAAGGAAGAAATTCTGACAGAGAATAAGCCGCACCTTATCCCCTTTGTAGACAGGCTTAAGGCAGTGCCGTTCTGGCTTCTGGCAGTAATTCTGCTGCTGGTTCTGGCGGTATGGTCCATTGTAAGCAGCAGCGACTACAGGGTGATCTTCCGCGCTACAAGCAGAGGAATAGTCATGACCCTCTATGTATCGCTTGTAGCATACGTTCTTGCAACACTGCTCGGGCTGTTTTTCGGGCTTCTGCGTGTTTCTAAAAGCAGGATAATAAAAGAAGCGGCAACCTTCTATGTAGAGCTAATTCGGGGCATTCCGATGCTGGTAATCCTATACTACATAGCCTTTGTCGGAGCCCCTGCTTTAATAAATTTTCTAAACCTTTTAGCATCGCCGCTAATAAACAGAGGGATTATACAGAAGTTCAACGTTCGCCAGCTGGATTTTACATGGCGGGCAATACTGGCGCTTATGCTGGGATACAGTGCTTTTATTTCGGAAATATTCCGCGCAGGAATAGAGTCGGTTCATAAAGGGCAAATGGAGGCAGCTTTAGCTCTGGGCATGAGCAGATGGCAGGCAATGCGTAAAATTATACTGCCACAGGCAGTGCGCAACGTACTCCCCCCCCTCGGTAATGAGTTTGTAGCGATGATAAAAGATTCTGCCCTTGTTTCCGCCCTGGGGGTCCAGGATATTACTCAGCTTGGAAAGGTTTACTCCGCATCCACCTTTAAATTCTTCGAAACCTATAATACAGTGGCTCTTCTATATCTTGTTATGACAATATCTCTTTCCATGTTTGTAAAGTATTTAGAACATCGAATGGCAAAGTTTAAACGGTAGTATTTATAAAGTATCGTTTACCAGGTAACAAACCAGATTCCGAAACCTCCGACAATACAGGCAAAAATAATAAAGAAAATCTTTGTTCCGGTTTCTCCCAGAATCTTTACAAAGCCTTGAACTTTACCCATATTCCAGATAGCTGCAGGCTTTTTTGTAATAGATAAGAATATTACAAATACCCCATAAAGAATCATAAATATTCCCAGTATAAGCATTCCCATACCACCTTCCTTGATAAATGTTAATATATTATGAAAGCCCTTTTACTATCTTTTTCCTGAGCAGAAGAAAATAGATACCCGTTAACCCTGCCGTAACAGCGGATTCCCAGACTACTCCCCTCCAGTTTGCCGTTTCTGTAAATATCTCATCTAAAATATCATACGCCCAGTATAACGGCGACCACCATACCGCCCATTGCCATTTATCGGGAAGCAATGTTCCTCCCAATATCGATAGAAGTACAACCATGGAAAGCATTTTGCCAAACCCGATTGCTTCGTTCTCATTTTTGGCAATTGCTCCCTGTATAAGCCCGAACACAAGTGAAATGCCAAAGGAAACCAAAACAACTGTATAAGTCTGCAGGATATTTACATGAATTAGTTTAAGTACAAGCAGGGCGATTATCGTGTAAAAAAGAGTTACTAAAAGCGGATAAATACTCTTGCCGATAAAGTAATCCGATTTACTAACCGGTGATACCTTTATAGCATTATCGGTACCCTCTTCTTTATCATTCACAATATTAAGGCCGATGATAAAACCGCTAATAATAAGCATTAAGATAATGAAAATAGATCCGCCCATTGTAGCTACCGGCGAGGTCTTTGTCCGGCCGGAGAGTTCCGGCGGTACTCCATATGTGAAATGGCTAACAACAGCAGTATTAGGGTTATTCTTTCGATAGTAGTACTGACGTACTACACGTGCGGCAATGGAAAAAGCAGCGTTATTTTTTCATAGTCTATCCCCATTACAAAATTATATAGAAGAACAGTAAATTTTACAAAAAATAATTTTTGAAATTTACTAACCGATTATCTTATTTATGTTCTATTCTAATTTTAAACCATAGAATAGCTGTATAAACTACTCGGAACCGCCACGAATGTTCAATGTACGCAGTTTTGTTGCAATCGGTACCATTGCTGAATCGTCGCGAGCAGCAAAGAGCCGGTATCGATTTCCGGGTTATTAGTTCCATTTGCTTAGCAACTTTTCGTCTGCTGACTGCTCTCAGTATTTGTCTTGTGTATGAAATTTCATTATTCTCATCATTGTCCATGCAGCTATTGCAAACATCTGCAATAGACAGCGGAAGTATCTATGCTGAAAACGACAATCAGGATATTAAACTAAAAAAAGAGACAATAATATTTACTGGAGAATACACTAAGTTTGTTTTTCAGTGCTATATCTATACGCCCCGAAGCAATAGCTATAAATGAGTTTACCAACATATGAAGGCATTATAAGGAGAATCTTATACTAAACAAATATAACTGAAAACATATTGACCGGGAAAAGAGAATAGAGAGACTATGATGCTTTTCACTGGACTAAGAGAAGAATTATTGTTAATTTTCACGAGAAATATGGGAAACATGAAAATATCGCCCAAATCACCAAAACTACCCAAGACATCCAAACTGCCCGGCCCGCTGAAATCTTCGGCAGCATCAAAAGCAGGGAAACCTCAGAAACAAAGGGAA
>QNBI01000101.1 GCA_003641675.1 Spirochaetota bacterium
GATGCCATAGCATATCTCTGGAAGGAAATAGGGACTTCCTGCATTCATTTAGAACAGACCCACAGGGTTGTACGGCTTTTTAGAGCGATATTAAGAGAAGTTGCTCCATGGGTGCTGATAATCACGGAGACTAATGTCCCTCATGAAGAGAATATATCTTACTTCGGTGACGGCACAAATGAGGCTCAGATGGTGTATCAGTTTTCTCTTCCTCCTCTTGTACTGGACGCTTTTAGACGCGGAGATTCTACCCATTTAAGTAAATGGGCTTCGGGGCTTACCTCTATTGAGGGAGATGTAACTTTTTTTAATTTTTTAGCCTCTCACGATGGAGTCGGGCTTCTTCCTGCCCATGGAATACTAACCGATGAAGAACTTCACGGCCTGGTTGACCTTGCTCTCTCCCATGGCGGTTATGTATCTTACAAGGCTACTCCTGAAGGAAATATACCGTATGAGCTTAATATTACATATTATAATGCAATTGTAAATTCGGAAGAAGAAGATGATGTAAAAGTTAAAAAGTTTTTAAGTTCGCAGGCTATTATGCTATCATTAAAGGGAGTACCCGGCATTTACATACACAGCCTTCTCGGAACGGAAAATTACAGAGAGGGAGTGAAAATAACAAAGATTAACAGAACCGTTAATAGGAAAAAATTCAGCTATTCGGAAATCACAGCGCTGGTGAAAGATGAAAACAGTACTGTATCTAGGATTTTTAACGGATTTAAGTATCTACTTAATACAAGAAAAAATGAGAAAGCTTTTCATCCGGGGGGAAAGCAGACGATACTTTCTAAATCCGGACCTGTGTTTGCCATTCTAAGAAAGGCTTCTGAAAGTGGTGAACAGATTTTGTGTCTTCATAATGTCAGCGGTGAAAGAGCAGTCTACAAACTGGATTTAACGGAAAATAGTTTCGGTAACTATGCTCTCCTAAAAGATCTGTTGTCGGGCAGAAAAGTGATAATAAAAAAAGAGCGGAAAGAACTAGGAATTAGTTTGGAAGCGTATGAAACGGCATGGTACAAGGCAGAGTAGGAGTGTGCGGCAGCATGCGTTTCGGGAGTTTACTGTTTGGTTGTTTGTGGTTTGGCAATGCGGTCAGATAAAAAAACCGCTGCATATTAAGAGTCTTAATCCTTGCCGCAGCGGTTTATAATTTCTCTCTATAAATTCTATAAAGTACTTATTCCTCTTGCGAGAAATCTTCCTTTCCTACACCGCAGACAGGGCATACCCAGTCTTCCGGTATATCTTCGAACGCTGTTCCTGCATTTACTCCATTGTCCGGATCACCCTCTTCGGGGTCGTAAATATAACCGCAGACATTGCAAACATATTTTTTCATCGATTTTTTGCTCCTTCTAGTATAGATTTAACCAAGCAAAGACACTCAGTCTGTCTTTCGCTGTCCTAATTCACGATCCAGCATAATAAGCCCCTTACCCGATGACCCGATCATCTTTAACTTTTCAAGAATTTCGGAAGCAGAGGCTTCTTCTTCTACCTGTTCATTGACGTACCATTGTAGCAGTATCGCTGTGGCATTGTCTTTTTCGGTGCGGGCAAGATCCATGAGATAATTTATCATAGCGGTAACTTTCTGCTCGTGTTTATACGTTTCTTCGACTACTGCAAGGGGTGAATCCCACTTTGAAGGCGGCTTAGTTATGGAATCAAAAATCACCCTTCCTCCTCTTTCGTTTATATAGCTGTAAAATATCATTGCATGGTTTTGTTCTTCTGCTGCCTCTGCTTCCATCCATTTGGCGAAACCTCTTAGGTTTACGGATTCAAAGTACGATGCCATGGAAAGGTATAAATACTCAGAGTAGAGTTCAGCATTAATCTGTTTGTTAACCGCACCTTCTATTTATTTACTTATCATTTCTTATGCTTCCCAGAGACCGTGAATATTGCAGTATTCACGCACCTTTATATCTTTAGCCGAAACTTCAAAAAAAACTTCCGGTTTTTCTCCGGGTTTTAAAAACTGCCTGTACGCTGTACCGTCTGCAATAAGTTCTATCCATTCTATGTAGTGTTTTTCTTCCATTGGATGAAGAGTGCTGCCTACCGTTACCCTATATCCGTTTGCCTCTTTCTTAACAACCGGGACATGCTTTTCCGTAGAAGAGTCAGCAGTTTTTTCCTCGAAGAGCTTCATCGGCTGGCCGCAACATACTAACTCTCCCTTGCCTGAGTGGAGTACTTCTACAATATTGCCGCAGATTTCACATTTATAAATCTGCAATTTTTTTGTCATTCTTATACCTCCTATAAAATTATAAATCCTTAGCGGATTTTACTTACCTGTTTTTAATAAATCATTCTTTAAAGTCTGTTTTTTTCTTTTTTTTAAGCATTCGGGGCATAACCCGTAGAAATTAATTGTGTGGTAAAGCACTTTATAATGTATTCGTTCTTCTACTATGGTATCTATACCCTTTAGTATGTCGAGCTCAACATCGTCTATCCTTCCGCATTCTATACACTGGATATGGTAATGATCCTCTGTTCTGCCATCGAAATGTGTCTGAGAATCATTGGTTTTTATTTTTGTGATTAAACCGTTTTCCGACATAACGTCGAGGTTTCGGTAGATAGTGCCAAGACTTACTCGCGGCAGCTTTTTTTTAACTATGTTAAAGAGTTCGTATGCAGTGGGATGTGTTTTTACTTTTTTAATTTCCTCAAGTATAACTTTCCGTGCTTTTGTCTTTTTAAGCTTTTTACGTTTAAATAATTCAACTTCCATAATTAAGAATGATTCCTGTTTAAATATAGGCAAACTGTGTACGGTTGTCAAGCTGAAGATTCGTTTTTCCATAAACTGATGAAACTTTTCTTTTCACCGGGAGTTTTTTCTGTTATTATTTCTTATATTATGAATCTTATAAAATTATTTAAGAGATTTATTGAATGGCGAATATGGTTTTATCTTATACTTTCTGCTGCAGCCTTTAATTATGCCGGTGTTTATGCAGATTCAATATTGGATTTTGCACCTCCTCCGGATGAGTATTCTTTAAGGTTTATTCCGGACAGTCTAATTCTTACAAGTTCTGCGGGCTTATTTCTTACAGGAAAGATTGTGCAGAATAACAAGCCCTCTGTTACCTTAGAAGAAATCGGCAGTTTAAACTCCGATAGTGTTTTTATTTTGGATAGAGTATTTATGCGTGATTTTTCGGAAGGCTTTAATCTGGCAAGCGGAATTACGGAATACTCTTCGCTGGCTATGCCCTTAATACCTCTGGCAGGTACGGCATTTAATTCTAACTATAAACAGTCTGTTTCCATAATTTTAGAGTATTCGGAAGCCTTAATGTATTCTCTCGGGACAAAAAACCTGTTAAAAGGTCTTGTTAAGAGATTTAGGCCCTATGCCTATTACTCGGAAACCGGAGGCTATTTTAGCCCATCCTACCTTGTAACCGAAAATCCTGAAACTGCCATGTCGTTTCCCTCCGGGCACACCTCTGCAGCATTTACCGGTGCTGTTTTTGCCGGTATGATGTTTAACCGCTATTATCCTGATTCGCCTCTAAAGATTCCTCTCTGGATAACTGCTTTGGCAGCAGCTTCTGCAACAGGCGTTCTAAGGGTAATGTCCGGGAATCACTATGTTACAGATGTAGTTTCAGGGGCAGTAATAGGCTCGTTCTTCGGTTTTATTGTACCCTGTATGCACGATATTAAATATGAGTAAGATAAGTTATGAGTAAATAAACTAACGGAGGAATTGTGAAAAAAGTTGGAGTTGCATTCGGAGGCGGGGGTGCACGGGGACTCGCCCATCTTGGAGTGATAAGGGCATTAAGAAACAGCGGGAAATATATACCGAAAATTACAGCAGGTACCTCTGCGGGTTCTATTGCTGCAGTTCTTTATGCCAGCGGGATTTCCCAGCTGGAAATTGAAGAAACGGCAAAGGAATTCGATTGGTTTAAGGATGTGATAAGCTTTTCGGATACTGTAAAGAATATTTTTAACAGAAACAGAGGAGGGTTGGTATCGAATTCAAAACTTGGTGATTCTATTAACCGGCTTATAAGCGGACGCAGTTTTGATGATTTTAATATAGATATTGCAGTAGTAGCAACGGAAATAGAGAAGATGCAGCGTGTTATCTTTACATCAAAAAGGGCAGCAGCGGAAATTAACAGGGAGGAGTTGGAGAAATTTCTTCCTGAGCCGAAAGGACCCATGCCTGGATGCGATACTATTATTGTGCCGGACTGTAAAGATGTAGGGCTTGCTGTGCGTGCAAGCTGTGCAGTTCCGGGAGTGTTTCAGCCTGTTGAAATAATGGGTATGCGTCTTCTGGACGGCGGGGTGGTGGACCAGGTTCCTGTTGATGTTGTTAAAGCAATGGGAGCTGATATTACAATAGGCGTAAGTCTTGCCCTTTCCTTTATTCCTCAGAAATTTACATCGGCTGTACACTCTCTTTCCGGTATGGTCGGACTTTTGGGTATTCAGCAGCTTCGCAAGAATCTGGAAAATGCCGATATCGGATTTCAGGTAGAAGGCATAGATAAAAGGAGTCCTGTTAATCCAAAACAGTACGATCTTGTAGATTTGGGAGAAAAACAGATGATAAGGCTGTTAGATGAATATGAAAGAAAAAAAAGAAAACTGCCCGGCATTCTATTCGGGAGAAAGGTATATTAAAGATGGATGTTCATATTCAGTGCAGACTTTCCGTGTCGGGTGAAAAGAATTCGGTGAAGAAATTTAAAGATAGAGCTTACGGGATTTATCCTGTTTATGAAATCGGGCCCGGATGTCCGTCCTGCAGAATTATCCTGGAACCGAAGGAGCTGCCAAAACATGTACTATGTTTTAATTCGCTGGTTTCGATTCCGGATGAAGTGTTAAAACGCGGATATCCGAAGGCAGGGATTTACTGGGAAATTAACAACTGGGGGATTAAGTGGGGCGCGGGAGATGATGAAATAATAGAAGAGAAAGATACTCAGACTGCAGTACCCCGTAAATGGGTAAAAACCGTTTCAGGGATATTTCCGGATTTAAGGTTTGTCCTTGCATATTTCGGAAAGGAGTGCCTGCCCTTTTGGGGAATTGAGGTATATGAAAAGGGCAATCTTAAAGAAGTTGTAGAAATTCCTCATAGTGCTTCGGAAAAACAGGATAAGCTAAGTTCCGAGTGGGAAAGGGCGGTATCGTAATTTTTAAGCATACACTCTTTCGCAAGCTTTATTGGAGCAGCATGGAGAGCTTATCTTTTATAAAATCAGACTTATCCTTTACATCTATATTTCCTGTTTTTAGAAAAATACAGTTCGGTTCTTTTGGATTAAGGAAAACGGATTTCCCGCTCTCCTTTATTACACGGGTTACTTTATCCAGAGAAACTTTGGAAAGTTTTGAAAATTCTATACGGGCTGCACCGTTTTTTTCTTTTAGACTCGATATATAGAGCTTTTTGCAGGCAATCCTGATCTCTGCAATAGAAAAAAGACTCTCCACCTCGTTTGGGACAGGTCCGAACCTGTCCTGAATTTCACTGTAAACAGCGTCGAGTTCTTCGTAGGAAGAAATAGCGGCTATTTTTTTATAAACTTCCATTTTTTCTACAGGTTGCGGGATATACTTATCCGGAATAAAGCCGGTATATTCAAGCTCAAGATAAAGTTCCGGCGGCTGTTCTTTGTGTTCGGCCTCCAGCTCTCCTATTGCCTCCTCTAAGAGCTTAATATACATATCAAGACCTACTTCAAGTATGTCGCCGTGCTGTTCTCTTCCCAGTAAATTTCCAGCTCCGCGAATTTCAAGGTCCTTAAGTGCTATTTTAAAACCGGAACCCAGTTCGGTAAAATCCGAAATTATTTTTAAACGTTTCATTGCAAGCTCGGAGAGCACCTTACCTTTGGGATATAAAAGATATGCATATGCAGGCATATCCGATCTTCCGACTCTACCTCTGAGCTGGTAGAGCTGGGCTATTCCGAATATATCTGCTCTGTCTATAATAATTGTGTTGACATTAGGAATATCGAGTCCGTTCTCTATTATGCTTGTTGCAAGAAGAATATGGGAATCACCCCTTATAAACCTGTGCATTACTTCTTCCAAATCATCCTCCGCCATTTGTCCGTGAGAAATATCTATGGTAAGATCAGGGCAGAGTCTGGAAAGGAAATGGTAAACATGGACAATAGTCTTAATTCGGTTATGAAGATAAAATACCTGCCCATCTCTCTGTATTTCCCTTTCAATGGCCTCTTTAATGAGCTGTTCGTTAAACTCTGCAACCACTGTTTCTATCGGCCGTCTGTTCTGTGGCGGAGTATTTAAAATCGACATATCCCTTATTTTCATTAGCGACATGTGAAGTGTTCTCGGAATGGGGGTTGCGGTTAATGTTAGGCAGTCGACGGATGTTTTTATCTCCTTTATTATTTCTTTATGTTTAACGCCGAACTGTTGCTCTTCATCAATTATTAAAAGTCCTATATTCTTAAACTTTACATCCTGCTGCACAAGTCTGTGTGTCCCTATGACAATATCGATTTCGCCTGATTGCAGCCCTCTAATTGTTTGCTGCTGTTCTTTTCTTGACCTAAACCTTGAAAGCATTCCTATTTTTACGGGAAACCGCCGGAACCTTTCACTAAAGGTTTCGAAGTGCTGTTCTGCAAGTATAGTTGTCGGTGCAAGAAGGGCGACCTGTTTTCCTCCCATAACAGCCTTAAATGCAGCACGGAGAGCTATTTCTGTCTTTCCGTACCCCACATCCCCGCATATAAGCCTGTCCATTGGCACAGGTTTTTCCATATCTTTTTTAACGTCCTCTATGCATTTAAGCTGGTCCTCGGTTTCCTGGTATGGGAATCCCGCTTCGAATTCGTTCTGCCAATCGGTATCTGCAGGAAAGGCGAATCCGGAGGTTCTCCTGCGTTCGGAGTATAGTTTTACCAGCCTGCGAGCAAGTTCTTCTACCGATTTCCTAACTTTTTCTTTTCTGTTCTCCCAGCTTTTACCGCCGATTTTGTCCAGTCTTGGTCTGCTATCGTCCTGTACAATATACCGCTGTATAAGATTAACCTGTTCTACCGGTATAAAGATAATCTCTTTTTTA
>QNBI01000102.1 GCA_003641675.1 Spirochaetota bacterium
TCACCGGTTTGCCTGTACGGAAAGGGCTCTTTAAAAAGCCAATAAAAGAAATTCCCGTAAGTAAATATTATGGATTTACCTGCGTTAAGCCATTCCCGTGCAGAGGTTTCTCTGCTCATGTTAAAAAGTATTCTATGGTTATTAGAATATAGATGTCAAGGATAAAATAATCTGCTATACTGGTTGGCATATGAAGCGTAAACTACTCTTTGTCCTTATGCCTTTTTTACTTGTGGGTGTTTTTGCTCTTAGCTTTTTTTTTATTGTTTTAAAGTATCCTATTTTTTACAGGGACAGTGAAATATTTAAGGGCTACCATACAGTACTTATTAAGTCCGATGTTAAAGATATTATTAAAAAACCATTTTTCCGTAATTCTGTATCAGTTTATACTGCTCCTGTTTATTTTAATGATTTTACAGGGCAGGCAAAGGTTTCTCTTTTTCAGCTTAATAAAAGGCTGGACAAACTTGACCCGCGTTATGACCCCTACCTTAAAAAGATTAACTCGTACTTTCATGTTAAGTCGCAGAGTACGAATTGGGAGGCTGTGTATGTACCTGCCATAGAAAATCCTATATCTACATATTTAAGCCTTCATTTTCTTCTTGACAGAACAGGAACTGTATGGCAATTAGCCGGTTTTGCTTTTTTACCGAGGCTGATAAGTCTTGTAATTATCCTTTTTTTTGCAGGCCTTTTATGCATCTATATTGAGTTTTCGAGTAGAATGGAAAGATGGTTTTTTATATCCGGTCTAATCCCCTGGGTATTAAATGTAATTATCGGAGGAATCGGTGATACAGTACTGTTTTTCCCTGTCTTTTTTTCGTGGGCCTTTATTGTAAGAAATACGGGAAAAACTGTAATTAACTCTTTCAGGTTTAACCTAAAAAAAAGATATAACGGAGTTATTTCCGGGGATATATTGAAATTTATTGTTATCGGCATTTATCCATTGTTAATTGTACTGATTTTTCACAAAGATATATCTCTTGCTATGCGCCTTTCTGCAGTGATTATCTACAATATTTTTGTCGTTTCTTTTATGGCTCTTTTCCTTGTATTACGTATAAAATATATGGAGTATAATATCTTTGAGCCTGTACAAATTTTAAGAACTGCAAGTATCTGGAGAAATTCATGGAAGTTTCCCGTTTATATAAAAAAGGTACGAATAATTACCACTATACTACTTGTCATACTGACGCCAATAGTGTTCACTATAGTTAATTCAATAAATAGTGTATTTTTGCCGGTACCTGTAATAGATAAGAGACTGGGGAAAGATTTTAACCGGCAGGGTCTTGAGATACTTTCAAGAAGTATATATACTGACGGGTATCCAAATATTGCCGATTACTTTGTTCATAGAGCTTTTCAGGAGGGATTCCCTTTAGGTATGAAATATACGTTTCCCGGAGAAGATGAGACTCTCTATTTAAAAAACTATTCATACAATTACAGTACCGGTGTCATATCCGAGACTCTGAAGGCGGTAAAAAAATACGATAGTTCGTGGATAAGGCACACATTTGCTTCTATTCCTGAGTCCAGTGTTGCAGAAATGCTGTTTAAACAGGGAAGACCTGTAAGAATTGAACATACAAGTACGGCAGTAAGAACTTTTATGCTGGTGCCTGTATGGGAAATATTATTAATTATTGTGGTCTTTTTTTTCTTCCTCACTGCATGGAAGTTTAGTTTTGCTTTAGCATACGATTTTAGGAGGTTGTATGAAGAATCTTAAAACCTTTCCAAGAGGCGGGGTTCATCCTCATGATAACAAGGGATTTACAAATGCAGTTCCTATTAGAAATGCTCCTATCCCTCCGCTTTGTACGATCCCGTTGCAGCAGCATCTTGGCGCTCCCGCAAAACTGCTTGTAAAACCGGATGATAAAGTGAAGGAAGGAACTTTAATTGGTGAAGCATCGAGTTTCATATCTGCACATGTACATTCATCCATTCCGGGAACGGTTAAAGAGGTGCGTACCGTATATCTGGCAAACGGAATAAAAAGTGAAGCGGTAGTTATAGAATTAGAGGGAGAATTCAACCGATCGGGTAAACCCCTAAAAGCTGTTGACTGGCATGAAATACCCAGGGAAAAACTCCTTGAAAAGGTGAAAGAAATGGGGATTGTAGGTATGGGCGGTGCTACGTTTCCTACACATGTTAAATATACTATCCAAAAAGGGAAAAAGGTTGAATTTTTTGTTGTAAACGGAGTTGAATGTGAGCCATATCTTACCGCAGACCATAGGTTAATGCTTGAGAAAACGTCGGAAATTCTCGAAGGTGCCGGAATCATTAAAGAAATTCTTAATCCGGATAAGGTGTTTATAGGGATAGAGGAGAATAAGCCGGATGCTATTGCAGTGATGGAGGAAAAGATAAGAGAAAAAAATCTGGATTTCGAGGTTGTACCTTTAAAGTTAAAATATCCTCAGGGTGATGAAAAACAGCTGTTAAAATCTATTACCGGAAGGGAAGTACCTTCCGGAGGGCTTCCAATCGAGATCGGTGCGGTTGTGTCCAATGTAGGCACTGTTTTCGCTATTTATGAAGCTGTGGTTTATAATAAACCGCTTATCGAAAGAGTAGTGACAGTTACCGGCGGGGCAGTGGCCCAGCCTGCCAATTTAAAGGTGCGGATAGGCACGAAGATAGAGGACCTCATAGAGGAATGCGGGGGGCTTAAAATCCCGCCTAAGAAAATTATTGCCGGCGGCCCTATGATGGGATTTGCCCAGGTTAATCTGGATAGCCCGGTTACAAAGGGAGTATCCGGAATAATAGCTCTACCTGCAGAGGCGGTTCAAATACCCAAAGAGACTCCGTGTATACGCTGCGGAAGGTGCATAGAGGCCTGTCCTATGGGGTTAAGCCCGACAAGGCTTTATAAGTGGATAGACCATCAGTATATAGATGAAGCTCTTAAAGAGGGTCTAATGGACTGTAAAGAATGTGGAAGCTGCGGATTTGTATGTCCGGCGGGGATTCCTCTTGTACAGGGAATGAAACTTGGCAAACTGCTTGCAAGAAAGAAGAGGGCTTAAAGTATGGAAGATTTTGGTAAATTATTAGTTACGTCTTCTCCCCATATGCGGGAAGGGTCTACTACTTCGAAGATAATGTGGAGTGTTTCTCTCTGTCTCGTTCCAGCCGGAATTTGGGGAGTTTATGTATTTGGACTATACTCGCTGGTTGTTCTTTTTACATCAATTATAGCATCTATGCTCACAGAATTTATCATCGAAGTACTGTTAAAAAAAGAAGTTACGCTTTACGATGGAAGCGCTTTTTTAACAGGGCTGTTAATTGGTTACAATATGCCACCGTCTATTCCTCTTTATATTCCGATTGTGGGAGCGGTATTTGCCATAGGAGTCGTTAAACACACCTTTGGAGGCTTAGGACGAAACTGGATGAACCCGGCACTTGCGGGTAGGGTGTTTGTTATGTTTTCATGGACGGGGCCTATGACAACATGGCTTGTACCTCGTACCAGGGGAATAACAGATGCTGTGACAGGGGCTTCTCCGCTTGGGTTTGTAAAAACAGGTCTTCTAACCTTAAAGGGCCATGTAAACGGGCCGCTGGATTTTCTTGCACAGAACGGGTATCCTTTTACACATACGGACATAAGTGTAACCTCCTGGCTTAATGAGCATATTTTTTCAATCTGGGGCGGGTCAATTCACAATGGGTATATAGATTTGTTCCTGGGAAATATTCCGGGATGTATAGGAGAGATTTCGACATTGCTCCTTCTGGTGGGTGCCGTGTACCTGTTTGCCAAGAAAATTATTACCTGGGAAATTCCTGTTTCCTATCTGGGTACCTTTGGAATACTTGTCTGGGTTCTGGGAGGGCTTCGTTTCGGCATGGGTTGGTTTCACGGTGATGTTCTGTTTCATCTTTTATCCGGAGGGCTTATTTTAGGAGCTTTTTATATGGCTACCGATATGGTCACATCACCCCTGACACGAAAAGGAATGATATATTACGGTATTGGAATAGGTTTTTTTACCTACCTTATCCGTTTTTTCGGTTCCTTTCCGGAGGGTGTGTCACTTTCTATTATTCTTATGAATATATTTGTACCCCTCATCGATAGGTTAACCCTGCCTGTCAAATTCGGTTTTGTAAAGGAAGTGAAAAAATGAAAAAGATCCTTATAATGGGAGGAAAACTGTTTCTTATAACAGCAATTGCATCGATTCTTCTGGGATTTGTAGACTCGTTTACAGAACCTGTCATTAAAGCTCGGAAGGCGAGGGAACTTAAAGAGGCGCTTACATCTTTAATACCGGAAGGGAAACCCGGCAAACTTGTGCCTGTTTCCGGAAATTCCGTGGTTCCGGGGTACTATAATGTGAAAAAAGACGGAAAACTCCTCGGCTATATACTGGATCTGCGTGGAACGGGCTATGGTGGTGAGTTAAAAATACTAGCCGGTTATAAGAGAAACGGTGAAATTATAGCTGTTAAGCTAATGGATAACGAAGAAACTCCGGGGCTTGGCAAGAAAGCGGAAAAACCAGAGTATATGAAAAAGTTTATAGGGACTGGAGGCAAAAAAGCTGTCCCTGTGAGAAAAGGAATGCTCAGCAGAAAGGATGCAGACGCCGTAACAGGGGCATCCATAACCTTTATGGGGCTTGCCAATGCACTCGATACCGGTTCGAAATTTGTGAAAAATTTAAGGAGTAAACCATGAAGGAACCATCAATAATTGAAGAATTTCTAAAGGGTATATACCGAGAAAATCCGATTTTTGTTATTGTGCTTGGATTATGTCCTACTCTTGCAGTTTCTACGCAGGTAGTAAATGCTCTGGGTATGGGTGCAGGGGTTATCTTTGTTCTTTTAGGTTCTAATTTTTTCGTATCTTTGTTACGCAACTTTATTCCGGAAAAGATAAGAATTCCTGCATATATTGTAATTATTGCATCCTTTGTAACGGTTGTTGATTTGTTTATGCAGGCCTATTCTCCTTCGCTTTCAAAGAGTCTGGGAGTATTTGTACAACTTATAGTTGTGAACTGTATTATTCTTGGACGTGCAGAGGCGTTTGCAAAGAAAAATACAGTTGCCCGTTCTGTTCTGGATGGGCTTGGAATGGGTGTGGGGTTTACTCTGGCCTTAATACTAATTGCATTAATCAGGGAAGTGCTTGGTGCCGGTACAATTACGCTGTTCCCAATGGGGAGTTTCAGTGGCGTTATTAAAATACCTATTTTGGTATCCGCTCCGGTCCGTGTAATGGGGCTTGCCGCCGGGGCATTACTGGTAATCGGATACTTAAAGGCATTTTTTAACTGGCTGGATGTCAAAGGAAAAGAGAAAAAGATAAATTCGAGAATTCGGAAAAGTCAGAGTCCGCAGAAAGTATCTGTTTAGTATAGAGGAGACAGTGGTATGACATACGTTGGTATAATAATAACATTTGTATTTATCAATAATTTTCTTCTTTCTCAGTTTTTAGGATTATGTCCTTTTATCGGAGTTTCAAAAAATATGGGGCCTGCGATAGGAATGGGTTTTGCTGTTATATTCGTAATGTCGCTTGCTTCGCTTATTACATGGATGATATATGCCTGGATTTTAATACCTCTTGGCATAACATATCTGCAGACAATAACATTTATTCTTGTTATAGCAGGGCTTGTTCAGCTTGTGGAGATGGCCATTCAGAAAACAGCTCCTCCGCTGTATAAAGCTCTTGGTATATATCTGCCCCTTATTACGACAAACTGTGCTGTTTTAGGTATTGCACTGATAGCTGTAAGGAGTAACTACGGAGCTATGGAGAGTTTTGTTGCAGGTATATCTGCAGGGGGTGGATTTCTTCTTGTATTGCTTCTTATGGCTTCTATACGTGAGAAGCTGGATACAGAATGGATACCTAAAGTATTTAAAGGAGAACCAATCGCATTTGTAACAGCAGGCTTAATGGCACTTGCATTTATGGCCTTTGATAAAGCACTTTTAAGAAATCTTATTGGATAGGAGAATAGAAATTGAATCTTATTAAAGTTCTCTATGCTTTCCTCTCTGTTTCCGGACTCGGGATTGTTCTTGGAATAGGTTTGGCTTATGCATCTAAAATATTTACCGTGAAAAAGAATGAGAAAAGGGAAAAACTGGAAAACGCCCTCCCAGGGTTAAACTGCGGAGCCTGCGGTTATGCCGGCTGCTCGTCCTATGCAGAGGCAATTGAAAGTGGTGAAGAAACTGTACTTACAAAATGCGCTCCGGGGGGAAGCGCAGTGGCTGAAAAACTTGCAGAGATAATGGGAGAGAAAATAGATGTTTCCATGGAAAAAATGGTCGCTCAGGTGCATTGCAGGGGCGGTAATGAAATATCTAAGTATCAGTACGAGTACAGTGGGATTAAGGACTGCAATGCGCTATATGCTATGTTCGATGGCGACAAGGTCTGCAACTATGGATGTTTGGGCCTTGGAAGCTGTATAAAAGTTTGCCCGGTCGATGCTATTAGTTATGATAGCGAAGGACTCGTATGGGTGGATAAAGAGGAATGTATAGGCTGTGAGAAATGTGTAGAAGTGTGCCCCACTGGAGTTATGCAGATGATGCCGTACTCTGCAGATTATATTGTTGCATGCAACTCGAAGGATAAAGGAAGTACTGTAAGAAAATACTGTTCTGTCGGATGTATTGGCTGCAAGCTCTGCGAAAAGAAGTCTCCAGAAGGCGGTTTTAAAGTTGAAAATTTTCTTGCTACAATAGACTATAAATTTAACGGAGAAAGGAGAGCTGCAGCCGAGGCTTGTCCTACACACTGTATTATAAAAAATGAACCTCACCCTAAAAAGAAATGAATAGTGTTCATCTGATTCTTGGAATTTATCATTATCAACCTACTGGTCTTGCAGATGAAACGTACGAAGAGAATTATCAAAAATACTACAAGAAAAACCTTGTTCTTTTTAATGAATACCAGGAGATTCCTTTTTTTTCTTATTTTTCGGGAACGTTGTTGGAATGGATAGAGATTAATCATCCCGAATATTTTGTGCTTCTATCCGAAATGGTTAAAAGAAA
>QNBI01000103.1 GCA_003641675.1 Spirochaetota bacterium
GGGACTAACGGAATAGGTTTTCATTTTACCTTTCCTATTTTTACAAAATAATCACGCATAGTTTCATTGCCCGCAAAATCTTTTACCACTATAAGAAAATGATTTTCACCTTCCAAAAGCTCGATAAAGTTGAGTTTATATGTCCAGTCCGACTTATAGACATCATTAAAACTCTTATCAGTGCCGTTAAGAACAAGCTTGCCGGTATGTTCCGTAATCGAATTAAAAGTTATTCTTCCTAATTCCGCACCATTTTCGTAGAGAATAATAACATACGGTGCCAGTTTCCATATAAAACTGACATCCTCGCGTAGATCATAAGTTTCTACAAGGATTTGGGCACGTGAAGGCTTAACATTTTTAATATGAGAAACTTTCTCAATTTTATCGCCTATTTTAAGAAAAACATTCTTAATTATTGGAGGCTGGCTATCAGGAACCTGAGGAAGGAGAGACAACGGGTTCAGGATTGAATGTGTTTCTAAGTCTATAATTGAAAGGTGAAGATGCTTGCCGAAAGAGTGACCGGTATCACCAATAACTCCAAGTTTTTCATTTCGCAGTACTGAAGTTCCCACTTTAATACTATTATCCTTTAAATGACAGTATATTGACCTTATATTTCCCTTATGCTGAAGAACAACAAAATTACCAAGACCAATAGGTATTGAACTGTACTGACCCGAAGTATGTTCAAAAATCACTTCTCCGTCACTAATCGGATATACAGTCTGCGCGCCCCCTCCTAAATCTATACCTGTATGGAAATGATCACCCCGTGATTCTCCGAAGGTGGACGTAACAATTATATGTTTAACAGGCCAGTCAAAGCTAAAAAGAGATACAGCTAAAAATAAAAAAACAAGCGATACTGTTAATTTTTTCAATTTATATACCTCTCAAACACCCTCAATATCAAGCCGCATTATACCACCGTGAATGCCTATTATAATAATATGATTTTTTATCTCTCTTATAGGACCTGCACTTCCGTTAAATTCAGTGTGGAAAATCGTAGCACCGTACTGGTTTACAATATCAAAATAACTTCTGTTATTAAGCTCTGAAACTATTACTGCAATCATTCTGTTGTTTAATACACTTATATCTCTAATTTCGCCTTTAAGCTTCGTTCGGACAAGTTTACCAGAAAGTATATCTACAATATCTACACCATGATAATCTTCTGCCAGTAGGAAATCACCATTCCATCCGAATTTAAGGAGTGTTTCCCTCCTGAAATTGGTATCTGTTTTTTTCGAAAACATCAGTGCGAAATTTCCATTTTCCCTTTTAAAGATTAGAATATTCTGAGGCTCAAGGCCGAAAATGCATGCTACAGTATTTTCATTATCAGATATCGCCGTTCCCACAATAATCGGAATTTTACTGCCTCCGGGTTTAAACTGATATATTATCTCGCCTTTTTCATCTAATATAAGCATATTACCGTCCAATAACCCCAGAACCATTAATTTCTTGGAAACACTAACAGTTGTAATTGTTGATATAAAATCTCTTTTCCACTTTGGTTGGCCGTTTCTGGTTATTTCCGATATTCCGGAAAGATCCGTTTTTACAACCAGCAGTCTTTTCCCTGTTTTATCAAAGAAAGGATAGCCTGTGGCCTTAAAACCATCTAAAAGTATGCCGTCCGAATTCTTAATGTAGAATTTTTCAGAGACCTTACTGTAATCCATGTAAACGCTATCTGTAATGCTTGTAAAAAAGGAGCTTTTTTCACTTAAATAAATATTACCTTCCAAATCGGTATAGCCGTAGATATTACCGGATCTGTACCAGATACGTCCTTCCGCCTGTCCGTTTTTAAGAGGTTCCGCCTTTGTAACAGAGTTATACCATAGCGGTTTAACAACATTCTCTTTTCCGGTAGGAACAGCAAAAAACACAATAATTACTATGCCTATTATGAAAGAAAGGATGCCAATGTGTTTCTTTTTTTTCTTTTTCAAAACTTATATCCCGGTTAATAAATTTATAAATTCTGCTGTTTTAGTTTTTCTTTTTTTCTTGCAAGTTCGGCTTTTTTCATATCCGATTCCATTTTAGCTTTCCATATTTCTATTTTCCGTTTAATAATATCCATTTCCTCGGTTTCTCCTAAAAGGATATTTATTCTCCGCAGCGCAGCGAGGAAATGTATGGCAAGCTTTATATCATCGAAGTGGTGTGTGGAGAGTTCATATTTCTCCCGGTATCGGTCCGCCGCGTTATTTAAAAGCCTTTTAACAAGGTTAAGATGTGCAATACGTTCGCTGTAGCCTTCTATTCGCGGGTCGAGTTTTGCAACAAAACTTCTTAAATCGATTAAATTTTTTGCAACAGCTGCATAGCGGCCTTCCAGTTCCACAAAAGACCATTTCCATTTAGAGTTTTCCCCGAAACCTTCTTTTACTGTTTCTATTGAATAACCTAATTTTTTAAGCAGATTGTATCGACTTTTATCCGTTACTGCCTTTATACTCATTAGTCTCTCTTCGTAATCCGAAAAAGGAACATCCACGCTTCCGCTGACCACTTCCTCTAAATAGATAATGCATTTATAGCAGTATTTCCTTGCCTCGTTTAAATATGCTTCGTTTTTTACGCCTAAAAGAGAAACAGATAATTCATTTAAAAGCACATAGTTAGAGAGAAGGTTTAAAGCGTTATTTGCAAGGGTAATCCTTTTATAGTTTTCACCCTGTATCCCTCTCTTAATATCAAGCTCAAAGGCCTTTGCTCTTTTTTCTATAGATTCAATCTGGCCTTTGTACGCCTTAATCTTTTCCGAATATCTCTGCTTAGCCTTTACACTCACCTTTGACATCAATTTCTCCGTATAACCTTTTAAACCTTACTGTACTTGAGAAGGAGTTCCCGGGCATGATTTAAAGATGCATTGGTATTCGAATCCCCCGAAAGCATCCTTGCAATCTCCGTTACCCTTTTTTCATCCTTAACACACTCTACCGATGTAAGTGTTCTCCCCTGCTCTTCATGTTTCTTCACTATTATATGATTATCGGCCTGAACAGCAATCGTAGCAAGATGCGTAATACAAATAACCTGTTTTGACTTTGAAAGGTTAGTTAGTTTTCCTCCTACGGCAATTGCAACCTGTCCTCCTATGCCAACGTCAATTTCATCAAAAATAAGGGTATCAATACTGTCCGAAGAAGAAAGCACAGATTTTATCGCAAGCATAACCCTGGAAAGTTCTCCTCCGGATGCTATGCTCCGCAATTTTTTATACGGCTCTCCCTGGTTCGGGGCTATGACAAACTCAATATAATCCTTTCCTAGACTACCGATAACAGGTTTTCCGGAATCCCCCTTTTTTTCTTCTATATGAACCCGAAATCTCGCTTTTTCCATTCCAAGGTTCTTTAGCTCGCTCTCTATTTTAGTCTCGAGTGCATTGCCTGCAGTCCGCCTTTTTTCCGATAGAACCTGAGCCTGTGCTCTAACTTCTTTTTCATATTTTTTAATTTCTACTTCCAGTTTATGTCTTTCATTCTCCCAGTTGGAAAGACGTTCCAGGTCCTCTTCGCATTTACTTAAATATTCAAGTATTTCATCTATACTGTTGCCGTATTTGGATTCCAGCATCCGAATTACCGAAAGACGTTCTTCTACCACAGCCATTCTTTCAGGATCGAATTCTATGCTGTTCTGGTATTTCCGGAGTTCATCACTAATTTCCTCAACTGCATAAAACGAATTCTCCAGTTCCTGTACAAGGCTTGCCATTTTTGGATTAATCCGTACAACCTGGTCAAGAGCATTCCTTGCATTCCGCATATAAGAAAGCGCACCTCCTCTGCTTTCAGCTGTATTACTATATGCATTTTCAAGTAATTCGAAAAGTTTCTCATAATTGGAAAGGATTTTAAACTCCTCCTCTAATTCCTCCTCTTCCCCGGGGTGAAGATCCACGTTTTTTATTTCGGTAATCGAGTATTTCAGTATATCAATTTCCCGGTTTCTCTGTTTTTCATCGTTTACCAGTTTATTAAAACTCTCCTTCATCTCAGATAATTTTTTAAATAGCTCATGAAATCTTTTCGCTAATATTTCCGTTCCTCCGTACCTGTCCAGAAGCTTCCGGTGATTATCCAGGTTTAAAAGTGACTGATGTTCATGCTGTCCGTGAATATCAAACAAAAAAGAGGCAAGCTCGTTTAGTTCCGCTCTTGTTACAGGCACAGATTGAATAAAAATGGTACTCCTGCCGTTTTTCTTAACAGTTCTGCGTACAATTAAAGTATTATCATCAGGGCTAATTCCGTGTTCGCCCAGCCATTTATTTATTTCTTCATTATTGTTTAGGGTAATTACACATGATACCAACGTCTCTTCTGCCCCTGAACGGATCATAGAAGAATCCGCCTTCGAGCCAAGAAGAAGGCCGAGAGCCCCTATAAGAATAGATTTTCCAGCGCCTGTTTCACCCGTTAACACATTAAAACCTGCTGTAAAATCAACGGTAAGTCTGTCAATAAGAGCATAGTTATTTACAGAAAGGCTGTTAAGCATTAGGCTCCCCCGCCCAGTTCAGCTTTGTCCGTAAAACTTCATAAAAATTTCTTTTATCCGATTGTATAATGAATGTTTTTTTGTCTGATTTCTTAAAAACTATTCTGTCTCCGGGTAGAAGGCGGAAAGAATCCTGCCCGTCTATAGACAGTATCACATCTGTTCTTTGAGGTTCCTCGACTTCTATTTCCATGATTTCCTTGCCGGGGAAGACAATAGGTCTATTGGAAAGGGTAAAGGGACATATAGGGTTCAAAATAAGCGCCTCCATCTCCGGGTGCAGTATGGGCCCTCCTGCAGCTACGGAATAAGCTGTAGAGCCGGTAGGAGTTGCAACAATAACCCCGTCCGCTCTGTAACGCCCGACATAGGTACCTGTAATATAAACCTTAAGCCGTATAATTCTCGAAATCCCCCCCGTTCCTATAACGCCGTCGTTTAAACCTAAATAGCAGGAAAGAGGTTTACCCTTTCTCTGCACGCATACTTCCAGCATCATTCTGCTGCTTATTTCAAGTCTGTTCTCTATATATTTATAATAGGCATCTTTCCATTCTGCCTTTGATATTTCTGTTATAAATCCGAAGTCTCCCAAATTTACCGCAAGAATAGGGATGTTTTTACCGGCAAGTATTCTTGCACAGTATAGTAAGGTCCCATCTCCCCCAAGTGATACCACGAGGTCCACACCGTTTAAATCCTTAGGTTTATTAAGCTGCCCACTCGGCTTTCCGTTTACCCGGTATAAAGAGTATTCCTTACCTGCTTCTCTAAAAAAATCTGTAACTTCGTCTATAAAAAACCGGCCCTTATTTCTTTCCGCACCGGCAATAAGAAGAACCTTTTTAATATCCCTTTTTTGTTTCATTTAGATTAAACTATAACGTTAGTTCTGTCTCCTGTAAAGATTATCTTAAGGCAGTGTCGCAATAACACGGGCTATTTTTTCAACATTACCCTTTGCAAGAAGCGGATACAATGGAAATAGAAGCGTTCTTAAACTCAAATTTGCGGCATTCGGAAACGAATTCTTAAAACCGTCAAAATCATTTATTATTGAATTTTTAAATGCAGACGCTGTTTCTATATTATGTTTTTTTATATATTTCTCGGCCTCGGGCACACTATCCGAAATTATAACAGGGAAAGCATAACGAATAATTTTATGATTAACTTCCTCTATAAATTGCTTATGTCTTGTTTTACCCACTGCTTCTTTATATATTTCCGTTATCTTCTCCCGCACTTCTACGTCTTCACGTATATATTTAAATTGAGACAGTGCGAGGGAGGCATTTAGATCGGGAAGCTTTGAATATTCCCTGTGTTCATTCACCCTTCTCTTTAGCTCCCGGAGCAACTTTCTGTTCCCAGTTAAAACCAAAGCTCCGCACCCGCAGCTTAGTGCATTGTTTTCCTCAAGAGAAAGAATCGCTATATCTCCAAAACTTCCGGCAAGTTTCTCTCCGATTCTGCCGCCCAGCCCCTGTGAAATATCTTCAATAACAGGAATACCGTAGTTTGCTGTACTTTCGATATCCGCCATACTGCCAAGGGTATGATGAAGGATAATTAATTTGGGGCTATTAGACATAACGGTTTCCAGCATTTCTGAGGATACAGATGCCGAATTCGGAGCAACATCCACGTACAGCGGACGAATACCCAAAGCCTTAATAACTTCCAGATAAACAGAAGGTACAAGGGGGGAAACGATTATCTTATCTCCGTTTTTAATTTCCAGGGATTCCAATGCCAGTTTTATCGCAGAAAAATAACTGTTGACAGCCACACCGCCTTCAGCTCCAATATAGCTTGAAACTGCAGCGGATAGTTCATTTCCCAATTTCCCGGGACCTATACTGTCGGCAACCAGGCAATCCAGAACACTGTGCATTTCTGCTCTTTTTATTGTAGGTCTAAATAGAGGAACTGCCATAATTTTTCCTATTCTAACTATTCTGAAATACTATGCAACTGCTGCAGTTCCGTTTTACTAAAGAGGCGCTTAATATCAAGAATAATTAAATATCCCTCTTCATTATTTACAACGCCGTCTATATATTCTGCACCAATACCTGAAATAATCTGCGGGGGCGGTTTAATAGTTCCTGTTTCAACTGAAATTACACGGGATACCCTGTCAATTATTATTCCTATTAACTTATCGTTAATATTTATTACAATAATACCTCTTAATAGTTTTTCATTCTCATCTGTATCTAATTTTTTCAAGTTAAACCGCCTGTGAAGATTAATGATCGGAATTATAGTTCCTCTAAGATTTAAAATTCCAGAGACATATGGAGGAGCACCGGGTATTGCCCTAATTTCCTGTATTTTAACTATTTCCTTTACATCCATTATATCGATTCCGTAAGTTTCCTGTCCCAGCTTAAAAGTTACAAGTTGAATCTCGTTATTCGAATCGCTCATATTTCCTCCTTATCAACAAAAGAATAAAATTGTTTTTAAATTTGTTCAATAACCCCTAATTTTAACTACTCTACTAAAGGCACAA
>QNBI01000104.1 GCA_003641675.1 Spirochaetota bacterium
CCGCTCCCCTGGGAGGCTCCGGATGCAGACGATATTCCCGAGGATACATAGGGATAGGTCCCATGGTCAATATCGAGAAGAGTACCCTGAGCACCCTCAAAAAGAATATTTTTATCTTTATTTTCCCAGAGCAGAAGGGAAGTATCTGTTGTCATTTTTTTTAATGAATCAAAGTACTTTTTAATAAAATTCCTGTCTTCCTCTGCCAGTTCATCAAGTATTAGGGGGTCTAAAACATCAACAACACGGAAGCTGTCACGTGATGCTTTAAGAGAGTAAGTGGTGCCAATACCTCTGCCCGTAGTGCCAATGGGATGTTGTCTCTTTTTATCTGTTTCTACGTCTATTTTTTTAAAGCCTGGAAGAACAAGGTGCGCTCTGTCAGATATAAACACCCTGCCCTCCCATTTAATTCCTCTGTCGGAAAGCATTTTTAATTCATTGAAAAAAGCCTCAAGGTCTATTACCATTCCATTTCCGAGAATTACATTCCTATCCGGATATATTATTCCAGAAGGTATTAAGTGCAGTTTATATGTTTCATCGCCTATTACTACTGTATGCCCTGCATTTGCTCCGCCGGAAAAACGCACAATAAAAGAGGCCCTTTCTGCAAAATAATCAATCATTTTCCCTTTGCCTTCATCTCCCCACTGCGCTCCTATTACAACTAAATTCATGATACTTTCTCCTCTCTTAAAAATTCTTAAAAAAATCTATGTGTGCATGTTTATCCTTGAATAATTAGGTGCTTCATGTGTAATCACGATATCGTGTGCGTGGCTTTCTTTTAAACCGAGAGTTGTAATTTTTGTAAATTTTTTATAATTTTTGAGTTCTTGAATATTACTGCATCCGCAGTACCCCATTCCCTTCTGCAAACCTGTAGTTAGCTGGTGAAGAAAATGTTTTAAATCCCCCTTAAACGGTACTCTTCCCTCTATGCCCTCCGGAACAATTTCTTCATTGGACGATACATTATATCTATCTCCAGAGCCTTCCTGAATAGCTCCGATAGATCCCATGCCCCTATACTCTTTAAACATTCTCCCGTCGTAAATAATCTCTCTTCCAGGAGTCTCCTTTAAACCTGCAAATAAGTTGCCTATCATAACAGAATCTGCCCCTGCCGCAATAGCTTTTGTAATATCGCCTGAATATTTTATGCCCCCGTCAGCAATTATCGGTATATTGTTTTTAGATGCTTCTTCGGAACATTCTAATACTGCCGTAAATTGAGGTACGCCAATGCCCGCAACAACTCTTGTGGTGCATATAGACCCCGGCCCGACACCAACCTTTACAGCATCGGCACCTGCTTCGATTAAATGTTTAGTACCTTCTTTAGTTGCAACATTCCCTCCAATTACAGTTATATTATAATCGGTCTTTATTTTTTCTATTGCCTTAATAACGTTCTTGGAATCTCCGTGTGCTGTATCCATTACAACAAAATCTATTTTTTTTTCAATTAGCAAAGGAATCCTTACAGAATAATCCAAAGGAGAAACGGCAGCTCCGACTATTAATCTGCCGGAAGAATCCGTTGCAGCATTAGGATAATTGTTATGTTTTTCCATATCTTTAACTGTGATTAAACCTATTAGCTTTCCTTTGCTATTTATTACAGGAAGTTTTTCTATCCTATGAGAATCGAATTTTTCCATAGCGCTTTCCGGGGTAACATTCTCACTTTCAACAAATGGATTGGGAGTCATAATTTTATCAACTTTTAAAGTGTTATCTCTGCAGAAACGAAGATCCCTGCTCGTAATTATTCCGCACAATTTTCCGGATAAATCTATTACAGGCAATCCGGAAATACTGTTCTTATTCATAAGTTTTCTGGCTTCTAAAACTGTATTATTTTTTGTAATAGTTAAGGGTTTTTCTATTATCCAGTTTAAGAATCTCTTAACTCTGCCTACCTGTTCTGCCTGGATTTCGGGTTCAAGGCTTCTATGTATAACCCCGGTTCCTCCCTCCAGTGCCAGGGCAATTGCCAATTTTTCTTCGGTAACAGTATCCATAGCAGCGGAGACTATAGGAACATTTAAAAAAATATTTCCGGCGAGCTTTGTTTTAATTTCTATTTCCTGTGGAAGTAAGGAAGCATAACCTGGAATAAGTAAAATATCATCATAACTTAAACCTTCATTAATTTTCAAAATATAATCCCTCCTATGTTATATATAAATAAATTTAAAATAGAGCTATAACGTCTAAAACATTTTTTTATATTTCAAAGCAATTTGCTTTGCCTTTTGTGCGGCAATTCCGTTGTATTTTTCAGGATTAAGCCAGAAATCGTGTTCCATTAAATTTAAGTTCTTTTTTAGTTCTTTTTCTATTAAAGAATTTAAGTTGGAATCCTCTTTTATTATTTCCTTAAGAGTTTTATTTGTCTCGTCACGTCTTAATGTAAGCTGTTTTACAAGTTCATGTGCATTTTGCTGTCCGCTTCTAGCTAACAGAATGTAGAGCGCCTCCGAAAGAATCAGGTCTCCCCTTAAAAGCAGATTACTAAGCATTTTTTCCCTATTAATACGGAGTGAAGCTAAAACTTTTGTAATTCTGGAACCGGCAGCACAAAACCCGGCTAAATAATCTGCTGTAAAACGTTTTGATGCAGAATTTGTCAAGTCACGCTGATGTTCGGATATCTGATCCATAAAAAAGGTAGCTACTCTCGGAGAAAAAGATTTCCATAAACTCTTTACATGTTCTGAATTCCACGGGTTTCTCTTCTGCGGCATAGTTGAAGAACCTACCTGGTTTTCAGAAAAATACTCCTGGACCTCAGCAATTTCCGTTCTCTGAAGATTGCGGAGATCGTCTGCAATATTAGCTATAATACCAAAAGCCGTGTTTAGTTCAAGAAGAAGGTTTAAAAGATATTCTGGTTCTACAAGCTGGTTCGAATACTCAGAGGGTTCCAAATTAAAATGCTTAAGAAAGGTCTTTTCAAATTTAATCGGGTCATCTATGATTAACCCAATGGCATTGTATGCCCCGACAGCCCCGGAAAGTTGTCCTTTTAGCTCATTTGTGAGCCGCTGTATCCTTAGAATAGATTTACCAAGTCTTGCCACATACTCTGCAACTGCGAATCCGAAAGTTATAGGAACTGCGTGTTGCCCGTGTGTTCTGCCTACCTGTGGCGTTTCTGCTTCGTTTAATGTGATATTAATTAGTGTATTTTCAAGTTCAATAAGCAGAGGTAGTACAACCTCTGTAAAAACGTCTCTATATTGAACGGCTGAAGCTGTATCGAGAATATCCGCGGATGTTGCCCCCAGATGCACAAGATTTTTGAACTTTTCAGGAACGTATCTCTTTAAAACATTAACAAGTGCACGAATATTATGGTGCGTTTTTGCCTCTTCTCTGTATATTTCTTCAGGGTCAATCGCATTCTCAATACTGTCCATTTCTTTTAACAGGGAATCTGGTATGCCCGCAGGGTAGGCAAATATCATATGAGTCTTTAAAAGTGCAATTTCGACTTTAATGCAGTATCGTACATTTGCCTCTTCGCTCAAATACAGAGCTAACCTGTCAAAAAGGTTCCTGTTTGCGAGGTAATAACGGTGATCCAGCGGAGAGATATTAAGAAATATGTTTCTCGATATCATGGCTCATTCTTGCATAAGATTTAAAAAATTGTCAAATGTTAATTGTGTATAATTTCTAAAATATATATGATACATGCTAATCTTTCTGATAGCGGGATAAACGTGCCACTTCTATCATTTTGCCCTCTACAAGTCCTTTTAATTTATTCATCTCTTCTCTTAAAAGTGACAGTACTTCCTCTATTTGTTCCGAGGTTATTGTATTTTCCTTTGTAACCGTTCCTATCCGTTCTATTGCATGTGCAACTTCTCTGTTGGAAGTTAACTGATTCTGAACATCCATGTGCAGATTGTGAACAAAGGTAGAGTAAACATTAAGATCCTTGTTTATGCTGTCGAATATTTTTCCCGCCTCTTTGGAAGATTCTCCTCCGTTAAAAATTACCCTTTCAATCTGTTTAACCAGTCTTCCGATTTCGCTTGCTGTTTCGGAGGAACGTTCTGCCAGTTTCCGTATTTCATCTGCCAGAACGGAAAAACCTGTCCCTTCTTCACCAGCGCGAGAGGCTTCTATAGTTGCATTTAAAGATAATAGGTTGGTCTGGTCTGCAATTTCATCTATTAAATCAAGTGATGCAACCATTTTATCAACAACCTCATGAATGCCTAATATTTCCTGTATTACACGTTTAAGTATAAGGTTGCCGTTATTTGAAAAATCTGCAGTTCTCTTTATTGTGTTTTCGGATATTTCAGAAGATTGTGAAATGTTTTCCATAGATTTTTGGAGCGTGCTTGCCTCTTTCGAAATCATTTCAATACTTGCCAGTTGATTTTTTGCCCCCTTAGAGAGGCGCTCTGCTATTTCATCAAGATTAGATACAAAATTACTAAGGCTGACAATAGATACTTCCACTATTTCAAGAGTCATACGCAGCCGTCGTGATGATCTTAAGAGTTCTTCTGTGACAAGATTGTTTTCCAGTATTATTGTAAATTTTTGTACAAGAAAGCCGCATAGCAGTCCTGTTAAAAGCATGATAAAGGAAATTGAAAACATTGTAATAACTGCATTACTGCCTCGGTTTAGGAATAGTGCAAATAGAGCAATAATCATTGTACCGACAGCATTTATTATGCCGGAAAGCAGAGGATAAATAGTTTTAAGCCTAAATACATTTATTAATGTAATAATAATCAGATATGAAAAAGAAAAAAGAAAGAGTATGTTAGAATTAAAACCTTTCATTAAAAACATAGAGATTATAAAAAAAATAAGACCGCCGATGGAATCAACTGTAACTGTAAAGTATGCCATTGTTTCAGGATATTTATCTTTTTTAATTAGATAAAAGCTGAACAGGGCAAATAGAAATAAAATGATAAAATTCGCAAGAACCAGAACCATTGCGGATATTTCTAGTTTATATTTTAAACTGATAAAGCTGATATATGCTGCAATCAAAGCACCTACTGTAATACGGAAGATACTGGCAATCTGCTCTCCCTTTTTTAACTGTAACGCTTTAATTTCAAAAATATTCTTTCCTTTTTTCATATAATTATATTTAATTTATATTTTGCTATTTGTAAAGCAGATAAAATGTTTTATATTAGTGTTTATTCGATAACATGAAAAAAGATAATATAACGGAACTATTCAAAAAGGCATTAGGAAAAGGAAAAGCTCGTGATTATAAAAAGTCAGCTGAGATACTAACAGAAATACTGAGCAGAACGGATAATTTTCCTCCTGCTTTTCTTTACCTTGGAAGATGTTATCACTCTCTCGGTGATATAAACCGTGCAATCCAGTTATTAAAGTACTATACGCATCTTAAACCTGGTTCAGGAATAGGATATTTCTTTTTAGGAAGGTCGTACCTTGCTGCCGGTAATTTCAGGTTAAGTACATATTATTTAAAAAAAGCAGTTTATCTTAATCCTCAATTTGGCTATGCCTATGGGCTTCTCGGGCTTTCGTATTTAAAACAAAAAAGGTATACCCATGCAATAACATCTTTTAAAAAAGCTCTTAATATTAATCCGGGCGATTTGAGAATACTTAATGCATATTTAAATTCTTTAACAGTTTACGGTATTAAACTGTTCTATAAAAGATACTATAATGATTCCGTTGAAATCTTCGAATTTATATTAAAATACAATGCTTACAATACTGTTGCCCATTTATATTTAGCTTCTCTTTACAGAGAACTAGAAAAACCGGAAAAAGCCCTGAAGCATCTGGATTATGTATTATCCATAACACCTATCGATCCTGCATTGCGCCTTAACAGAGCGATTATTCTTATAATGAAAGGGAATATTCAGGAAGCTATCAAAGAAATAAAATATATTTCTGTTCTTTTAAACACCAATGCAAATATGGGGCAGAACCCTGAGGAGCTGTACCGAATACTTATAAATGTTCTTTTTGAACAAAAAAAATACCATGAAACTATCTACTATGCGGAAAAACTTCTTAAAAAGAATTACCATCAATCCCATCTGCATTCAATTATTGCGGAAGCCTACAGAAATATAGGTGACTTTAAAAAAGCAAGAAATCATTTTATCAGAGCTGTTAATGATAACAGAAAAATAATTGAGTATCATTACGGGCTCTCTATGGTGCTTTGGCAGATGAAAGCATATAAAGAGTTACAAAAAGAACTGGATATAATACTTTATAAAAATCCCAAAGATGAAATTGCGCGCTATTACTATGCCCTTGTTCTTGCAAAAACAGGAGCGGATAAAACAACAACACTTTCGCATCTTCAGGTGGAAGTAAAAAAACACGGGCCAGACCCTGAGCTCATGTGCAGTCTGGGCACCCAGTACCTTAAACTTGATCTGCCTGAACTTGCGGCTGGGTGGTTCGAGAGGACTCTAAAACTTGATCCGGCATGTAAAGAAGCTCTTTTATCTCTTATCTCTATAAGTGCTAAAACTGGAGAAACTATAAAACAGTTCAGTTATCTGCAGCAGTATCTTAAGGTTTTTCCAAATGATATCCCTGTAAAGAAAAAATATATCAAGCTTCTGCTAAAGACCGGCAGGTACGGAGAAGCAGCCAAACAAATAATGGAGATATTACCCATAGAAACAGAGAATATGAAATTGAAGGAAACTTTAGCTGTTTGCTATAGAAAAGAGGGGAATTTCTTTGATGCTCTTTTAATTTATATGGAACTCCTGCGCAAAAACCCGAAATCTGGAAGGCTTCTTCAGGCTGTTTCATTCTGTAAAATACAGCTTGGAGCAACAGAAGATGCAATAAGACTTCTGGAAAAGGCTTCTTCCTTTGTAAAAAACAACAGCACTTTACTGCTTACCTTAGGAGCTTTATACTACCGTACGCAAAATTATGAAGAGGCATTAAGAGTTCTTCGTAAAGTCACAGAAGTATCGCCCCGCAGCTGGCAGGCCTACGAAGGTTTAAGCCGTGTATATAATAG
>QNBI01000105.1 GCA_003641675.1 Spirochaetota bacterium
ATTCCCTCTTCAAAGAGGGAAATTGCCTCTTCCAATGGGATTTTACCCTCCTGTAGTTTGTCTGCCAGTTCTTCCAATCGTGAGAGTCTCTCTTCAAAAGTTTTCATCTCTAATTATCTCCTTTATTTCAGCGTCGAGGCCGCCCCTGTATAGTTTTACATTAATTTTATCGTCAATTCTCGCATTACGTGCGTCTTTCAGAATTTTTCCTGTTCTTTTTAGCGTAACAGCTGCGTATCCTTTTTTTAGAATTGTGAGCGGGGAATTAGCGTTTAATTTATTGGAAACCAACTCTACCCTGTGCTCTGCCGATTTAACTAAATCTTTAACGGACCTGCTTAAAACTTCTCTGGATTCATCCAGCCTTAACAGGTAATTTTTTACAATAAGGCTGAAATTTCTCTCTAAGTTCTCCCTGCTAAACCTGTTAAGTACCAGATGTGCTTTTTCGATACGCATACTCAGAGCATCTATCATTCTCCTCTGTGAAACCGATACTCTCTGTATAATCTCATCGCGCGAAGCGGATACCATTTCCGCAGCTGCAGACGGAGTCGGAGCACGCAAATCTGCGGCCAGGTCGGTTAATGTAACGTCGATTTCGTGTCCAACTGCAGAGATTACCGGAATAGAAGAATCTGCTATTGCCCTAACAACTTCCTCCGTGTAGAAGGGAAGCAGGTCCTCTAAAGAGCCTCCGCCCCTGGTTACTATAATAACATCGCCGAGTCTGTACATGTTGGCTCTTTTTATCTGTTCGCTTATGACTGCCGCAGCATCTGCACCCTGAACAGGTGCAGGCAGGATGTTTAACTGCATAGAGGTATTACGCCTTTTGAGTACGCGGAGTATATCTTTTATTGCGGCGCCTGTTGGAGATGTGACAACTGCAACATGCGAGGGAAAGAGAGGTATTCTTTTTTTCCTGTCCGCATTAAAGAGACCCTCTGTGGCGAGTTTTCTCTTTCTCTCCTCAATGAGGGCCAGCAGGCTGCCTTCTCCAGCTTTTTTTAGGGATTCACAAATTAACTGGTAGCTTCCCCTCTTGGGATATACGGATACGCTTCCTCTTGCAGTTACAAGCATTCCATCTGCCGGTTTAAATGAAAGTCCGGAGAGCCTGCTTTTAAACATTACAACAGAAATTAATGCTTCGCTGTCTTTTAGAGTGAAGTAGTAATGTCCTGTGCTTGATGGCCGGAAATTTGAAATCTCCCCCTCTATAAGAACATCGGGGAATTCTTTTTCGAGCATACTGCGGATGATATATGTGATTTCAGAAACTGAATATTTCTTTTCCATAGACGGTATAATAGTAGAGTATGATAAAATTGTGAAGCATCTAATATTTATTCGTTAAATATTTCCAGCGGGGGAGGCGGAGCACCGCCTTCCCAGACGTTTTCATATTTAGACATGAAAGGCTTGCCGTATAGAAATTCGAAAAGAAATCTAAAATCTTCAGGTGCTATTCTCAAGAACTGAACTCCAAAAAAATATACACTGTTGTCTTGAAACTTGCGCATAATACGCGACCCAATAATAAGCTTCCTTTTTTGTATAATTACTATCAGGTCGAGGTCTGTGTGTATCATAAGCTCACGCCCGAGTTCCGGTGAAGTGTGCGAAAATAGAATTCCGGAAGCACTCATGTCAATTACAGGGGCTTCGTATTTTTTTTCATTGCTCTTTTCCGCATTAAAATAACCATTAATTTTTAAAGCGTAGGCAAGAACCTTGGAAAACTGGTATACATAGTCTACAAGGTTCTCTGTGATTCTTTTCCTGTTTTCCTGTGTATTATAGATATGAATATATCCGACAATATATTCATTATAAATAATCGGAACAAAGACTTCCGAAAAAATATCTTTCTTTGTTTTTTCATAGAGGATATTTCCCAGTTTGCTTGTTATTATATAAGGAGGGGTTCCAAGATTTTCTTCGTATTTTACTAAATCTCTCTTTATAATAATGCGTTCATCTGGAAACGGGTCGTTTACAGGGAATTCATCCTCTGTAGAAGGTATCCAGAATATCTTACCTGTTTTAACGATAATTTTTTCATCGTATGTCTTAGGCATTTTGTCTCTGAACATCATAATTTTGTTTTCCGAGACGAGAAGGGACATCTTTTTCCTGAATGAATTTACAAGAGTGCTTATTTTCGATATATCAAAATCTTTGGAAACCTTCGGAGGCTCCGGTTCTTTATATATGGAGGATTTAGGAAAATTAAGCTCAATTTTTTTCCCCTTTAGTGTAAAGGAAACCTCAATTCCCTCCGGCATTTTAATACGCTCATATTTGCGCTGGAGGTTTTTATAGACTCCTTCGGGGTGTTTTACTATGAGAATGTTGCCTTCTGTTTTTAAAACGGTAGAATTAAACGTATGGTAGTTATTTTTAAAATAAAAAAAAGCACGCACCTGGTCATTTTCTGTAAGATCTTCCATAGATTGGCTTTCACCCTGTATCGTTATTTTTTCATCGTCAGCCTGAATAATTATACCCTTAAATTCTTTTTGATTTCCGTGGAGCTCAAGGGGTATTTTATTGTCTATAAGTGATTTGAAAACAAATTCTTTCTCTATTCTTCCTACCTGCGTTCCCATTCTTTACCTGCCGTTTATAGAGATATAATTTTCAGTATTTATATTTCCGCTCTCAATTTTTATTAGATAATCTCCGGAATCGAGGAGAAAAACTGCCTTAAAAGGGTTTTCTTTATTATATATGCCTTTAATAAGAGTCATTGTGGGAAGAGTAAAAACCTTGATATCCGTTCCTGAATGCTTAAAGCTTATAGTATATTTCCCTCCCAAAATAATTCTCAATAGGAAAAAAGAAGGAGCTCCTTGACTGTTTAGATTGCGGCGGATTCCGTCCGGATATACCTTTTTGACATTTAAATCTGCTAAAACTGCAGAGTAGTAAACAGGCTCATTATTGGGAGATGCCGTTTTTACTGCCACCTTAAAAGATTCAATACCCAGGAAAAGGCCTGCGGTAACAGGCTTATCCGGCGAATTTCCGGTTTCATTAAAGAGGAGTTTTAAATTTTTATCACTGTAAACGGCAAGGCCCAATGCAGCATCAGTGCTTTTAACGGTAAGAGAATAGAATCCCGGCATTTCCGCCTGCGGTTTAATCCAGTCTATTCCGCCTGCAGTAATAGAACGCCTTTGCCTTTCTCCCGGTTTTATTTCTGCCGCCTGTTGTCCTGTATCTGAAGCTCCGTTAAGGGTGCCTTTGTTCTCTGTAAAATTTATTTCCAGCTTGTACTCGCCGGTTACATACGGAATGAGTCCAGATATCTCCATTAGATAGATACCGGCATCGAGAGTAATATCTATGGGGGAAGCCTTTAGGCCATTTGTCCCCGTATTACTTGCTATCGGGAAATCATCGCCCTCTCTAAATATGAGTATTTTAATATCAATATCTGTAACTGCGGATATTTCAACCGATTTTTTATCCGTAAGCTGGAAGATAAACCTGTCTATATCCTGAAAAGTGAGGTTCCTTTCGAATACGCTTTTGCCTTTAGGCTGTATTTCAACTTCGAATCCGGGGTTGTCATCCGGTTCGAACTGGTCTTCCACCGGCGGAGGCTGTTCTGCCCCCTGATTTAAAGACGAACCTGAACCGATTAGAGCATTTATTTCGGGGGTGAGTTTAATATCCGTATACATCCCCCCGGCAAGTGAACCATCAGACTTAATAATTCGTATAACAACTCTTACCTTGTTTTGATAGGGCTGAATTTCACCTGAAACGGTAAAAATGCTGTCTGCATCCAGACTGTGTGTTATTATGGTGTGTTTATAAACAGAAACAAGATTAAGCTCAAGAAGGCTGGATATTCTCTGGCCCAAAATACCGTAGCCGCTGCTATTTTTACGGTCGGAAAGAAAGGGTTCTACGGCAATATTTAGACCTTCTCTATCCTGGATTGTCGTTTTTATATAAGCGCTTATTCTGTCCACTGCCCGATCTATTTCTTCCAGTGAATCAGAGAGAGCCGAATAAATAGGAAGAACAGATAAAATTAAGCATATAACTTTTTTTTTCATCCTTCTCGTCCTGTATGTTAAAGGCTCAATTTAAAAGCAAATTCTAAAGGCCCAGCCGGTCTGCGATACCTCTCATAGATGTGACTGCTATGGATGCGAATTCCTCTATACTTAAGCCGAGTTTTTCGCAAAGCATGATATTCTCGCGTGAAACTTTACGTGCGAAATCCTTTTTTTTCATCCTCTTAACTACAGAAGAGGGCTTTACCGAAGACAGCTTTTTGTCCGGCATAACAAGTGCTGTTGCCACTATAAGCCCTGTGATAGTTTCACCACAGGTTAAAGCATAGTCTAAATCTGTTTTTCGTTCAACCCCAAGGCCTTCGGCGTTATGAGCCTTAATTGCATGTATATACTCATCCGGTAATTTTAGGTCTTTCAAAAGTTCAACGGTTTTTAAGCCGTGAACCGCAGGGTCCTGGGTAATATCAAAATCAAGATCGTGGATAATGCCTAGAGCCTCCCAATCTTCCTCGTTCCGGTTTAATCTTTCGGCAAGGCCTTTCATGACAGCGCCGGATGCAAGGCTGTGTTTTTTAAGCCAGTCGGACGTAACATACCGTGAGAGCAGTTCTTCTGCCTGCTGTACTGTTAAAGCTGAGTTTTCCATTACTTATTCCTCCATTATCCAGCTGTATGAATTGGGAACAAATACTTCCTTTTCCCTTGTTTTGGTTATTTGTTTAATATCAATCTGGACATCTGTAATGAACCAGCCGTTTTCTGTTCGTTTTAAGTATAACTGCCCCTCTGCAGTGCCTGGAGAACCGAAGAGCCTGCAGTTAACGGTTACGGTATTTTCTCCAGTGCGGTTGATTGTACTCAGCCTGTAGCTTTTAAATTTATAGGACTTATTAAAGTAATAAAGTGATAGCTTTTTTAAACTGTCGTAATCATCCGGATTAATGGTTTTTTTATCGATAGTACCCTTCTGCAGGCCTGTTATGAATTTTTTTGTTGTAAATAAAATGCTTCTGTCTGTTTTTGAAAGCTCTAACTCCGGTTCCAGTTTTCCTATTTTAAAATCCCGGGGGTAAATATTGCCGCCGTTTTTTAGGGGGAGAAGGGTTTTTAGTATTCCTTCCGGAGATGAGTTCTGCACCGTTTTCGGGGAAAAGTTTCTCTTAAGGACTATTTTATTCGGGTTACCCTCTGTTTGAATATTCCCGTTTCCGTTTTTTACTGCGGTGCTGACAGCGGCAGGGGCTGCGGGAGTTTTCTTACCGGTCTCATTCTTTTTCACTCTGGTGCATGAAAAAAAAATCATTAGACAAAGAAAAACGGCGAAGAGTCTGCTCATATATTCTTTTTATCAGATGAAATGATATTGGTCAAATACTGGAATATAACATTAAATTAAAGTATATTGAAAAAGCTCAATCATTGTACAGTTTGGAGGAATATATGGGTTTTACACAAACGGCAAAAATTATAAGGGCGCATCTTGTTGAAGGAAATCCTGAAGCTGGAAAAGAGGTCGGGATTAAGGTTGACCAGACTCTAACTCAGGATGCAACCGGGACCATGGCGTACCTGCAGCTGGAAGCTATAGGCATAGACAGGGTTAAAACAGAGCTTTCTGTTTCGTATGTGGATCACAATATGCTGCAGACAGATTTCAGGAATATGGATGACCACAGGTACCTGCAGAGTGTTGCTGCCCGCTATGGTATATATTTCTCGAGACCCGGAAACGGTATATGCCATCAGGTCCATCTGGAGAGATTCGGTGTACCTGGAAAAGTGCTAATAGGTTCGGATTCTCATACCCCTACAAACGGTGGCCTGGGGATGTTTGCTGTTGGTGCAGGGGGCCTTGATGTCGCAGTAGCTATGGCTGGCGGACCGTTTTATCTAAGAATGCCGGAGGTTGTAGGTGTGGAACTTTCCGGCCGGTTATCTAAGTTCTGTTCTGCAAAGGACGTTATTTTAACCCTGCTCAAAACAGAAACGGTAAAGGGCGGCATAGGTAAGGTTTATGAATACTTCGGTGAGGGGGTAAAGAGTTTAACCGTCCCGGAAAGGGCAACCATAACTAATATGGGGGCAGAGCTGGGGGCCACAACATCGATATTCCCGTCGGATGATGTTACAAAGGAATTCTTAAAAATACAGGGCCGTGAAAGGAGCTGGATGCCTCTCTCTGCTGACAGGGATGCCGAATATTCAAGGGTGATTAAAATTAGCTTAAAAGATATTGTTCCCATGGTTGCTCAGCCGCATATGCCGGACAATGTTGTCCCCGTGCATGAAATTGCCGGATTGCCTGTAGATCAGGTTGCAATAGGCTCATGTACAAACTCTTCCATAAATGATTTAGCTATAGTAGCGGATATTCTCAAAGGCAGGGTAGTTGCACCTAATGTTTCCCTTGCCGTTTCTCCGGGCTCAAGACAGGCTTTATTAACTGCAACAGACCTTGGCATAACAGAAGGCTTAATAGAATCCGGTGCGAGAATCCTGGAAAGCGCTTGCGGGCCGTGTATAGGTATGGGATTTGCGCCTGCATCCGGGAGTGCAAGCGTAAGAACTTTTAACCGCAATTTTCTGGGAAGAAGCGGTACCAAAGATGCACGGGTATATCTGGCATCTCCCGAAACGGCTGCTGCAACAGCTATTAAAGGCGTTCTGACAGACCCGAGGGATTTGGGGGCCTTTCCGAAGAGGGATTTAAGCGCAAAAATTATCGTTAATGATGCAATGATTATTAAGCCAGCAGAGGAATCAGAAAAAGTTAAGATTTTAAGAGGGCCTAATATTAAACCGGTTCCGGAAGGAAAGGCGCTGGAGGAAAATTTAAGTGCTGAGGTGATTTTAAAGGTGGGAGATGATATTACAACAGATCATATAATGCCCGCAGGGGCAAAGGTGCTGCCGTTACGTTCCAATATACCTGAAATTTCCAAATTTGTTTTTGCTGCAGTGGACCCGGACTTTTATAAGAA
>QNBI01000106.1 GCA_003641675.1 Spirochaetota bacterium
CGTACGATAAAGGGAAGATATCCCAGCATGAGATCATCATGATGAGGTTCCGTATGCAGGAAAATCTTATTACTGTCCAGCTGTGTCCCCTTTAAAAGCTTATCTTTGAGGCTTTTTATAGTGTCATTCTGGAAGGTTTTAATCTTTTTGGAAAACCGTCTGTATAGAACCTGTGCAACCGGACTGCTGTTGTAATCCTCTGCAGTAAGCTCCGTTATCTCTTTATTTTTTTCAATAGAGAGGTCAATGATGATTTTTTCTATTTTTTCTCCTTCCGGTTCTTTAAGTTCAGTAAACGCCTTAACCGACCGGGCGGTAAGGAGTTTAGAAGCTCCCCTTGTCAGGAAAAAACGTGCATGCTTAAGTTTCTGCAGGACTGTAGCAGGGTATACAATATCCATTTCATTTTCAATCGCATCTGCAACTACTCTCGCTTTGGCTTCCCCTGCAGCTATAATTACAGCCGTACAATTCGGGTTAAAAGTAATAGTTGAAAGTCCAATGGTGATTACGAGTCTGTTTCTCGAAACCTCTATTCCCCCCAGATCTGTAGCGGCGGCAGCCTGGGTTTCGTAGTTTGTTTCTGTCAATCTGGAAGTGGAATAGAAGTCGGAACCTCTAACGTTAAAGCCGATATGCCCGTCCGGGCCTATCCCTCCCAAAAAGAAGCCTATGCCGCCCAAAGAACGAATTTCGTTTTCGTAATCGACGCACCATTGGTCTATCCGCTGAATTGTTTTCTGCTGTAAAACTTCCTGTTTGTTTGCAGGTGTACGGTAGCGAAGTGATATATCCACCCTGTTTTCCGGCCAGACATCTTCTATGGATGTGCCCTCCGGCAGTCCTATTTTACTGCAGTTTATTAAATGGGCTTTATTCGGGTCTAATCCGAAGCCCTTTATATAGAATTCATTAACATAGTAGTAGAAACTGTTGTGCTGATTTGGGTTTATAGGGTAGAATTCATCTATCTGCACAAAATGGAGACTCCGGAAATCCGGTTTTTTTTTGTTATCTATTCCCCATTCCTCCAGTTCTTTCCGGACAGAATTTTCCGTCCATCCACTTATAAATCTGTCCACTTCTTTAATAAAGTATTCGGGAGTTTTCCCTGTCGGCAGAGAAATAACTCCTCCGGGGTTGCTCTGTACCCACTCTATAAACCTTAGAGCTGTTAATTTCCCAAGCATCGGGAAATTATCTACAACAATAACTCCGGTCTTCTCAAAGGGGGTGTACCTTAGTTTATCTCCGGAAAATTCAAGCGCCTTTGCTTCAACTGCTGAAATCATAGTTTTCTATTTCTTCCTTTAGTATTTTATATTCCTCCCAGGTTTGTTTAACAAAACTGTCCTCTGGAGCCGGTTTATGTGCTGAGCTGTAGTCTTTAATTATCCTGTTTCCTCTTTTATCATCCTTAGTCTTCGATTTTTCCGTATCTTCGGCAATTTTTTTCTCCATTGAGAGAAGCTCCTCCATATTCTGTTTAAGCTTTGTATCCAGCAGCCCTTCATTTTTAAGGATTTTTTTCTCGTATTCCCACTGTGGGTTGCTAAGGGCTTTCCTAAAAGAGGATTCCGATATTTTTTTTGTAACGTCTGATAAATTGTCAAGCACTCTCTTTAGGCCTTTAAGGGCATAGTACCGTATATAGAAAGAATACGTTTCTATAGCCCTGGTTCTGTTTTTCTCCAGAAGATAATTTTTCCCTATTCCTCTTATATCTCTGTCCAAATAAATATCTTTTTTCTTCGGAACAGAGGATAGGATTTCACGTGCTTTAAGCATCATCTCGACAATATCCGGCCGGAAAATATCAAAAATAAACTGTGTGCGCCTTGCCTTGTTTCTCTTTCTGTACTTACCTTCGTTTCTTCTTACAGTATAAATGTTGTCCGATAAAACCCATGCGGGGAATATTTCATTGTATGCCGGTGAAATTCCGGGGAAGTGCATGGAAGGTTCGTTGATAAGGGAAAAGGGGAATTCCACCTTCTGCGGAAGAGCACTTACTCCGGTAGCAATAATGCTGTACGGGGCTCCTGAGAAATCGGATGGAAATTTAATATTTACCCCTAATCCGAAAAATGTACCCTCGCCGCAAAAAACTTCCTGATCCGGTGCTTTGGAAGTATGATTAGAACCGACATTCGCGCCGTAACCGACATTCCCTTTCCCCTCCGGCCATAGTGCGGCAATAAGAAGAGACTGATGGTGAAACCCCACAAAGGGGCCTACAAGTGATGACGTTACTTCTCCCTCTGCGATTCCAGTGTTGGGACCTATTATGCTGTCTGTTACCTTTCCGTGCCTCTCAACATAGGAGTGTTCCGTTAAAACGGAATTCTCAACTAAAGCCATAGAGGTGACCTCGCATCCCCACTGAATACACGAATTTTTTACATATGCCCCGTCTTTAATCTCTGTTTTTTCATCCTCACTGCTCAAGATAGTTGAATTTTCTATAAGCAGAGCTCCGTCTATGAGGACAGATTCGCCTATAAATGAATTAGCCACTTTTACAGCATTAAGTATCTGTGCGCCTTTTTTTACTATACCCATATCCGCTTCCGCCATGGATGTATATTCATTTACCAGTGAATTATATGCATCTATGAGTTCCTTATTACCGCGTTCGGTTGCAATTCTCGCTGCCGTATCTATTGTAAGCTCTGCAAAGGAAAGCACCTCTCTTCCGCCGGTTTCGATACCGATGGCAAGTTCCATGCCGTTTCCGAAAGTGCTTGTGCCGCTTTGAATTATGCTTTTGGTATTCCGGATAATAGCGTTATTCTCAATAATATAGTTAATCACTGCCCCGCAGTTGTATATTAAGGCATTGTTGCCTATTTCGGAATTCACTATGGTACTGCTGTATATTCCGGGGGGGATTATTGCAGGGGAAGGGTCGAAATTACCTATTACACATTTCCCGAAGAAGAAACTGCTTATTATTCTATCCGGTGAAAAATCTTCGCATACCGCTATTAAAGACCAGTCGTAACAGTGATTTCCGTTTTTTTCAAGGATCTTAATTTCTTTACCTGTAAGACTGCGCACAGAATTCCCGAAAAGGACACTTTTTCCTTTTTTTTCTTTTACCCTCTTTATGTTTTTAAGGAACCGAGATGCCTCTATAATACGGTTAAACTCTTTATTTAAGATTTTCATAATTTTAGATTTTATGAGAATTATAACTCCTTCTTCCTCTGCTTGGCAAGTAGAGTAGGATAAATAAAGGTCTCTGAGAAGGCAGGTTTTCTGATTATTACTTTGCGGTAAGTTTGCATGAGACGGGATGAGGAGGGAGGCCTTTGCAAATTATTTTAAAAAAACTTGACAGAAATATACTCCGATGCTAAAGTGAGAATATCTTCCAAAGCGCTTTGGATATTAGTGAATAGATTTAAGAAATAATGTTATTTTTTTTGACAATAATCCAAAGCGCTTTGGATAAATGAAAAGAGGAAGTTATGTGGCTATAATTAAACTAATAGATATTGCCAAAAATTTGGGTTTATCGCTGACAACGGTGTCGAGAGCACTTAACGATCACAAGGAAGTTAGTTCGGAAACAAAAGAACTTGTAAGAAAGACAGCAGAGGAAATGGGTTATGTTCCTAATAAATTCGCACAGACCCTCGCTCTTAAGAAAAGTCACCTTATTAGCCTTTTGTACGATGATTATCAGGAATCAATTTCCTATCAATCCTTCACCTTCGAGATTATAGCAGGAGTAAGAAATTATTTTGGAAGCACTCCCTACGATATAATAATTGTGCCCGGAAACCTTAAAAGCAGTAGAAGGGAACCCTTAAAGAATATCTGTTATTCCAGAGGAATAGAGGGGCTTTTTGTTGTAGGAATTCGCACCAATGACTTATATCTTGAAGAGCTTAAAGAGGATTTTATTCCTGCTGTAATAGTGGATTATCCACTGCTTACCAAAAAAGTATCGTATATTCAATCTGATAATCTTAAAGGTTGCAGATTAGCTGTTGATTATCTCGCCTCCAAAGGACACAAAAAAATCGCTTTCATAAACGGACACAATCTGGCTGCCGTAAGCCCGTTGCGCCTTAAAGGCTATCAGATTGCACTTAGAAAAAATGGGCTTCTCTGTGATGAGAGTATAATTAAAACAGGTAACTATACGGAGAAGAGCGGCTATGATACGGCAAAACAACTGTTTGCAGAAAGAGCTGATTTTTCGGCGATTTTTGCAGCTTCCGATCTTATGGCTGTTGGTGCTATCAAGGCAATCAGAGAAAGGGGGCTTAAAGTTCCGGAAGATATTGCTGTTGTCGGGTTTGATGACGTTTTTTTCGCAGAGTATTCCCACCCGAGCCTAACGACAATAAGACAGCATAAGTTTGACCTTGGATATATGGGAGCTAAGGAACTTCATAAAATTATTGAGAATCCGGAAGGTCCGCGTAAAAAAAAGAAACTCGATGTTGAATTGGTAATAAGAGAATCTGCTTAAGGCAGACAGTTAAATTTAGAATGCCGTGGATCCTTAATCGTAAGGTTCTATGAGCAAATATAAAAATAGGGAGGCTTTTTATGAAAAAAGCACTATTGCTGATGATGGCTTTCATGCTTGTATTTACAGTTACAACTGTATTTGCAGGAGGCCAGAAAGAAAAAGCACCGACAACGGCGCCGGCACAGGCGAAAAAGGCGATGGCCGGGGCGGAACCTACGAGTTTTACAAAGCTTGAGGTTGAGAAAGGTGCAACAATTGTTTTTTCGGGATGGGGGGATCAAACGGAACAGAAGATCTACAGGGATTCCATTGTACGTTTCAATAAAATCTACCCGGATGTTACTGTAGATTACCAGCCGATTCCTGCGGATTTCCAGACAAAGCTTAAGGCAATGATGGCGGGAGGAACAGCACCGGATGTATTTTATGTTGATGATCAGCTTATGACTGCTTTCGGAAGTACAGGACAGCTTCTTCCTCTGGATGATTACATGGGTAAGGCAAAGGTTTCAAGAAAGGATTTTATAACTGCGCTTCTTACAATATTTACATACAAAGGTAAAACCTACGGCCTTCCGAAGGACTGGGGAACCCTCGGCCTTGTATATCTTCCTGAAGCTTTTAAAGAAGCAGGTATAGCAGAACCGAATGATAACTGGACATGGGACGATATTGCTAAAGCTGCAAAAGCCATTTCGGAAAAAACAAAATACAAGGGGTTCTGTCAGAATGCGGATTGGGCCAGATTTGCTCCCTGGGTATTTGAACTCGGCGGAACTTATACCAATGCCGATTATACCAAAGCAGCTTTGAATACCGAACCTGTTAAAAAGGCTGCTTCCTACATCCTTAAAATGAAAAAGGATGGGTTTCTGGTAACAAGTGCAGATGTAGGTGCCGGCTGGGCAGGAGAGGCTATCGGGAAGAAGTTGGTAGCTATGACTTATGAAGGCGGATGGATGGTTAACTACATGAGGAATCAATTCCCGGATGTTAACTGGAAGGCTGTACAGGTTGCAAAGGCATCGAACGGGAAACGGGCCGATGTTATCTTTACAAATGCCATTGGTGTAAATGCACATACAAAATATCCAAAAGCCGCAGCAGCATTTACCATATTTGTTACAAGCAGGGAGAATCAAGCTGAAATTACAAAAACAGGGTTTGCATATTCAACTCATCCGGACCAGATTAATCTCATCAAAGACCCGAATGATAAAGAAATTGCGGCAGGCGGTCTTGTAGGCAAAGTAGCATACTGGGGACCGAATACAGGCAAAATTAACGATCAGGTTTCAAAAGCTTTAGAGAGGATATATTTAGGCACGATGAGTGTGGATGAATCTTTTGCACAGGCTGACAAAAAAGTTAATGCAATACTTGCAGGAGAATAAACCTGACTGGTGTTTTAAGGCGGGAGAAACTTATCTCCTGCCTGCCTTAATCTCTTTAAGGAGGTAATTTGAAGGCACAAAGATCTTTAAGTGAAATAAAGAAAAAGGAAGAAGTAGCAGCATATATATTTCTCTCACCCTACCTTATTTCGACGCTGGTTTTTACATTGGGCATGATTCTTTTTGCTCTGTATATAAGTCTCCATAACTGGAATATGTTCCAGCGCCCTGAGTTTGTAGGATTAAAGAATTATATAAAAGCATTTCGCTCGGAGGATTTTAGACGCGGATTTTATAATATTTTCTGGTATACACTTATTGTAGTATTTTTCCAAACATTTATTGCCGTATTCATGGCTGTAATTCTCTTTAAACCAATCCCCGGGAAACGACTTTTCAGAACTTTATTTTATGCACCGAGCGTCACTTCCTCGGTTGTTATTTCCATGATATTCTGGTGGCTTTATCTGAAAACAGGTTTTATTAACTTAGCTTTTGATAAGATAGCAGGACTATTCGGGGGGGTATGGCAAAATGTCGAATGGCTTAATAATCCTACAGGACTTTTCCAGCTTATTGCAAAGAGCTTCGGCGGCAATATATCCTACGACAAATGGTATTTTAACGGCCCCAGTATTACATGGATGGCAATTATGGCACAGGCAATTTATACGACATCTCCAACATTTATGATAATGTTTTTGGCAGGACTCGTAAATATTCCAGTTTCACTCTATGAATCGGCATCGATCGACGGAGCTTCTCCGTGGAACCAATTCTGGAAAATAACATTTCCAATGCTAAGGCCGGTTACAATGATGGTGGTTGTGCTTGGTACAATGGGATGTATCCAGATGTTTGACTACGTTAAGATATTAACAGCAGGAGGGCCATTAGGTACAACTTTAGTTCCAGTTTATCAGATTTATTCGGAAACTCTGGGCATTAGCGGTCCTATAAGGGCAGGTTACGGTGCAGCGATGGCTTTTATACTTGCCGTGGTAATATTTGTATTAACATATATACAGAGAAAATTTATAGAAGAGAAAACGGAGCAGTACTAAAAAAATGAAAGTAATAGTCTCAACTAAAAATAGAATTACCGCTGCGAAAGAA
>QNBI01000107.1 GCA_003641675.1 Spirochaetota bacterium
CGACTTAAGCGATTATATACATTCAAATTACGATGGACAGTATGTCCATGGTATCACGGAGCTGTCTGTATCTACTAATGGCATAAGCGATCTCACCGGCCTTGAAAAGCTTGTTCATCTTGAACATCTTTATTTGCAATATAACAGTATAAGCGATGTAAGTTCTCTGTCGGGGTTAACTGCTCTGACTTATCTTAATTTGAATAATAACAATATAAGCGATGTAAGCCCGCTGTCCGGATTAACTGCTTTGACTTATCTTAATTTGTATAATAACAGTATAAGCGATGTAAGCCCGCTGTCCGGATTAACTGCTCTAACTAATCTTTATTTGCAAAATAACAGTATAAGTGATATAAGCTCTCTTTCGGGGTTAACTGCATTAGCAGATCTTGATCTGCACAATAACAATATAACAGATATAAGCCCGCTGTCGGGGTTATCTGCTTTGCAATATCTTTTTTTGAATACTAACAGTATAACAGATATAAGCCCGCTGTCCGGGTTAACTGCATTAAGGTGGCTTAAGTTGAACGGTAACAGTATAACAGATATAAGCCCGCTGTCGGGGTTAACTGCTTTGCAATATCTTTTTTTGAATTATAACAGTATAGGTGATATAAGCCCGCTTTCCGGATTAACTGCTTTGACTACTCTTTATTTGTATAATAACAGTATAAGCGATGTAAGCCCGCTTTCCGGATTAACTGCTCTAACTAATCTTTATTTGCAAAATAACAGTATAAGTGATGTAAGTTCTCTGTCGGGGTTAACTGCTTTAGTTTATCTTAGGTTGTGTAATAATAGTATTCGAACAGGAGTTAAAGATCTTGATGGTTTGATTAATGCTTCATCCATCGACCTAAGTGGAAACCCCGATATTCCTCAAGCAGATATCGATTATCTAATAAATGCATTACCAGGGTGTAATATCTCTTACGATTAAGATTAAACCGGTGGTGGAAACTCATAATTATATTTTCTTTCTTTAAAAAAGTATTTTATTCATTTCACTAAAATTGTCTAAGAAGTTGTTTTTCTTAAAGACGGAATATCTAATAACATTTACTTGATTCGAAGTACCTTATTTACATAGAATTGTCCCAAAGGCTATGAAGATAAGATTAAAATTCTTTTTTATAAACGGTGTAATTTTCCTCACGGTAATTTTTATTTCCGGGTTGGCAATATGGAGTATAAACGAGAATAAAAAACTGGACAGTACTATTGAAAGCGGAATAAAACTTATCGGGGATGTGCGGAAAATACATGGCCTTATGAAGGATATCATGTTCGATATCTTTACTCCTCAGACGTACAGGCTTTTAAAGGACCTTGTATACACACCCCGGCTTAATACGACTATTATCGATTTTAATAATGAAGTTGAACATTTTAAGAGTTCCTACAATGATTTTATAAATTCAAGCAGGGTAAAAAAACTGCTCCGTGATGAAGAGTTAGAGGATGAATATGTCACGGCGCAGAAAATGAGTGAAAAGGCATTTCTAAAGATAGATTCTTTTCGAACCGGATTAAAGCAGGTATTAGAGATAAGCAATATAGGAGAGGAAGGAATTTATAAACAGATTCAAACGGGAAATGAAAAAGTTGTTAATGAATTTTTTGGTGATTTACGAAGCACTTCTTATTACCTCACCAATAATTTTGAAAGCTTTTTAAATCACTTTGTAAATTCACTTGAACGGGAGAGTATTATAATTAGAAAACAGATATTGTACCTCTTTCTTGTTCTTACACTTCTTGTCGGATTGTTTACAGTCGTTTTAACCCTTGAATTTGCACGCAGAATATCCAGCAGACTTCAGAAGGTAGAAAATGCTTTTCAGAAGGTTTCCAGGGGTGATTTTTCGGTGCGGCTTGATATTAGGACAGGAGATGAATTCGAACTTCTCTCCAATCACCTTAATTTTTTCATAAAAAAGCTTAAAGAAAAGGTGGATAGTGTTCTTGAGCTTTTCGAGGGTGCGGGAAGCACAATTACCGGTAAACCGGGTTTTCAAGAGATATTTGGTACTGTAGTAAAATCCGCTGTAAATGATTCCAATTCGGACGGTGCTTTAATATTGATACATAAGAAAAGCCTTAAAATGTTTTCTTTGAGTAATAGTCATATAAGTTTCTTTGGTAAAATTGTGGATTCTAAGGCCATACAGGTATTCTTTAAGATATGTGATACTGTGAAATTTAAAAAGCTTTTAAAAGAAAAGAGCCCGTTCTTTCTCCATAAGAGGGATATTCAAGATTATCCGGAAGATATTGTTTTTAGAGAGGGCACTCCTGGAAGCCTCTCTATGGAAGGAATTTCTATTCCAAATTCCATAATAGGTCTTCCATTGGTTATTTCTTCCGGGTTTATAGGGAATTTACTGCTTATAAAAGCAGGGGAAAATAATAGCTTCACGGATCTGGATTTTATCCATTTTATCACTTTTGCAAAGTATGTTTCCTTGAGCATAGACAACTTTCTTAAATACAAAGCTCTTTTAAAAAAGGGAGAAGCAGAGTACAAAGCCCTGCAGTCGCAGATTAATCCGCATTTTTTATACAATGTTCTAAATAATTTTATAGGTTTAAACAGGCTTCAGGAGAGAAAACTGTTGGAACAGGCTATTTTTTCACTAAAGGATATGCTCCGGTATACGCTTGAGCAGGATATATGGACCACCGTAGAAAAAGAATTCATCTTTATAAACAAGTACTGTCAGCTGCAGCAATTGAGATTTCAGGACAGGCTGGAATTAGAAGTAGAATACGAACCGGAAATAGCAGATTATAGAATACCGAAACTCATACTGCAGCCTGTCGTGGAGAATGCCGTTATTCATGGGATTGAACCTCTGGACAGACCGGGAAAACTGCGCGTATACGCGGGGCGGCTGGCATCCAACGGGAAAAAAGGATTAGAGCTTTGTGTTGAGGATGACGGGCAGGGGTTTGCAGAGGCTGAAGAAGATACGGAGGATATAGGCCTTAGAAATGTTAAGGAAAGGCTTAATCTCGCATATAGGAATGTATCTTTTAATATAATTACAAAAAAAGAAAAGGGAACGCGTGTTTCCATTAAAATTATGAACTAAGAGAGCCTTAAATGAAGATTCTTATAGCCGATGATGAGAAATTAGTACGCTACAGTTTAACGAGCATGCTCGAAGAAATAGGTATTAAGGGGAAGGATATTCTAATTTCCGTTAACGGCGCAGATTTTATAGACAAATTAAAAAAAGACTCCCCTGATATTGCCTTTGTAGATATTAAAATGCCGAAACTAAATGGAATAGAGGCAATAAGACAATCAAAAAAAATATCGCCGCACACTCAGTACTATATTCTTACCTGCTACCCTGTATTCGATTATGCCCAGCAAGCAATAGATATCGGAATATCGGGCTATCTGCTTAAGCCTGTAAGCACGAATGAATTAAATAGCATTATTAAAAAATATAAGAATTTAAAAAAAATACAGAATAAGGCTGCAAACAGGCAATTCGAAAACTATATTAACGCTCTCTACAACAACACAGTTTCCATAGAAAATACTGAGGCAGCGTACATACGGGATCTGCAATTTTATGCAATTACTGTTATTTTCGACAGCTGCATGAATGAAGCTGAAAAGGCAAAAATTCAAGTCCGCTTTTGTGAAAGCATAAGGAGAGATATCGAGTCTCTGCTGGACAACAGCGTACATTTTGGATTCTTGACTCTGGAAAATGGAAATTTGAATGCTGTAACTGCATGGAATTCTTCCGCAGAAAAAAATGAAATTGAGAATAAGCAGAGGATTATTTTAAAAAAATTTGTGAGCCTGGCCGGAGAAGTTAAAGGCGAAGAACTCACAGCAACAATTTTTGTTCTACCGGTATTATCCGGTTTTTTATTATTCTCGGATAAGCTTAATGAGTTAAATACTCTATCTGTTTTAAGAATACCTTTTGGTTTAGGGGAAATACATTATTTTAATGATTTATTGGCGGCGAAGAATAAAAAGCCGTTATTAATGGAATTAAGTGTAATAACGGCGAATCTGGCTGAATGTTACCTTAACGGGCTTTACCTTAAGTACCTGGAAAAACTTAGAGATCTGGAGCATCTCCTAACCCGGGATGTAAGCATTTTTGACCTTTCGTCTATCGAAACCATATCTGATTATTTAAAATATTCTATAGGTTTACCAAAAAATAATTACAGTAAACCTTCGGTCTTTATTAATAGTTTAGAAGAGTTCGGAGCTAAGTTACTCTATAGAGATAGTAATAAAGGGAAATTACCGGGAAATATTATCGGCCAGGTTAAAGAATATATAGAAGAAAATTATATGAAAAATATAGGTATTGCCCAAATTGCGTATAATCTTAAAGTTACCCCAAACTATTTAAGTATGCTGTTTCATAAAAAAACTGGAAAGACCTTTGTGGAATACATTACAGAAGTACGTATGGAAAAAGCAGAAAAGCTGCTTTCCGGGCCGCAGATAAAGATTAGTGAAGTTTCAAAAATGGTGGGTTACTATAGTCCCCGCTATTTCAGTAGACTGTTTAAAAAGAAATATGGATGCTATCCTTCTGAATATTCTAACAAGAGTGCAAAGTTCCACGGGCTTGCCCGTGAGGCATCCAAGGGGTTAAATAATCGGATCTAATCCTTTCTATTACATATATTTATGAATTTGCACTGTCGAAGATGCGTTATTAAAATATACTGCAAACTGCTTAGAAAATTAAACCAGAAAACGTCCAATAATTTCATTTTCTAATAGGTATTTTGCCTTGTACTTATTCCTATTATATTTACTATTTTTTCTTCCTCATTTATTTCATAAAACACTCTAAAATTACCTATCCTATATCTCCAGGTTTCAGGATTGTAGTTTTTTAATTTTTTTATATTTATTCCATAATGACGTTGTTCTCTTAATTGATTATATGTTCTAATTTTTAATTTACCTTTTATCAGTTTCCTATTTTTCCCTTCTATTTTATCTATTTCTTTTATAAAATTGTCTGTTTCGAATATTCTATATTCATTCAAATGAAACGTCCTTTTCTCTTAGATGCATCATCACTACCTTTTCTCAATGATTTCATCAGTGCTTTATCATTAAGAATATTTTCCATCTCAAAATCATCTACATAATCTGTCTCTTCAATAAATCTCAAAGTGGCTGTCTCAATATAATTTGAAATTGGTCTATTATCAGCAAGTGCATGCTTTTTTATCATTTCATAAGTATCATTATCTAAGCGTAAAGTCACTGTTTTATGCATAACAGGCTCCTCCTTAATGAATATATTATATTCATATATATTCTAATATAGTTTATAAGCACTATTTTGTCAAATTCTATCAATTCCACTAATTTGCCCATGAAGTATCCACTATACTGTAGAAATAGATACCTAAACTGTAGTTTTTTTACAGTTTCTATTTTTATACATAGGTTTTAGAATTAAAGCGATATTTATTATGCTATTATATTACTGTTCTGTTTATTACAGTATCTTCTTTATACTGAATATCTTAAATAAAACATCATTATTTATGAATACCACTCATAGATGGGCTTTTAAGGTTGATAATATTAATTGTATTTCTATTATAAGTCTCTCTTCTAAAAGAAATATATGATATTAATTATCTGAATGGAAATCAGTGTTTTTTCTATTTCAGTAACCCATTTGCCTGTCTTTGAATTACCGGATTCAACTGACATCACAGCAGCTAAGTCTACAGTATTTGCTCCGAACAGTTTTCCCTTGGGCAGTTTATTTGCCCATACATAGTTTAACCCTGTATCCGGAGGATACCCTCCGTATATTGCCTTCACAAAATCATATTTTAGGAGTTTGCCGAAATTGGCTTTTTTAGAGTTACACTTAAAAATTATATGTAGCCTTATACGATAATTATCCCCGTCTTTATAAACGCTCTCTGTTTTTAAAACACCATTACCTTCTACTTTTTCGACAGACTGTTTCGAGTAAGTTTTAGTTTTAGAATATTTAAGTTCTTTCCAGTTGGAGAGAAAATCCTCGTTAATCTTTACTTGAGCGTCGATAATCCCTTTCAATAAAATCTATATAACTGAAAATATCTAATATTTTGTCATTATGCACTTTTAGCGCTATAAAATTACTTATACATGTTTTTAGAAAAATAAAATATATTTTTTAAATATCTGGAGGGAAAGGTTAATGGCGAGGGAAACGGGAGACACTAAACTTGAAATAATACCATTAATGGACTACACTATTAATTAATTACCGTCAATTTAACGGCAAAAACAGAGGAAGTTTATATAATGAATTCCGTCTTAATCTTTTCCGATTCTTTTAAATTAGAAAAAATGTTTAAAGACACTTCCTTTAACGTTAAGACAACATCGTTAAAATACGAACTTGCCCGTTTAATAATAGAAACAGAGGATATAAAGCTGCTAATTATAGACATGCCGGTAAATACAGAAGAATATCTAAAATTTTACAGTTCCCTTGCAAAAAGTTTTCCACTTCTTAAAGTAATAGCTATCTCCGATAATATCATACCCGGCATCCCTTCGGACTTTACCCAGATTAGAAATACCGAAGTTAGTGAAAAACTCCTGGGCTATCTTAACACTGTTAAAACAGAAAATCCGCCTTCGGACAGAAGAGAGTACAACAGGTTCGACTGGCCTTTAAAAGGAAAGCTTTCAGAAGCGGGAAGAAATTGGCACACCTACAATGTACGCCTAATCAGCGCAGGAGGGGCGTTTTTGGAGAGCAACAAACCTCCTCCCCGTGCAAAAAAAGAGTATCTTATACGCATAGATTTTCAGGATTTCAGAGTTTTAACAAACTGTGAAATATTAAGCCCCCGAAATGCATCGAGCAATCTTCCCGCAGGATTTGGTGTGAAGTTTACAGACTTAACAGCAGTATCTGCAGAATTCATGGACAGGATTATAGAAGATGCACTTATACATGCCCTCATA
>QNBI01000108.1 GCA_003641675.1 Spirochaetota bacterium
CCCTCCCCTCCTGCAGAAAGTATCTATGCCCTTTAATATGCTCTATGATATCATCGTATCTTCCGGGCGCTGTAAAATTGAGAATACAGTTAGGGCGGAGTTTATCGAGCTTAGTAGCATTAAAAAACTTTTTCTTTTCAAATTTGATTACCTCACGCTTTAAATCCTCTTTAGTCATCCATGGTTTAATTTCTATTTCGGATGTCAGCTCCACAACCTCTGCATCTACAAATTCAACGCCCTTCATCCTGCTAACAGAAACTCTGTGATTTCCGTCTCTTACAAAGTAAACACCGCCCATTTTATAAAGCCTTATAGGAGGAAGATTTATCTGTTTATAGTATGCCATATCCACCCTCTCCCAGCGCGAGCGGAGGTGTTGATGCTTTGGCAAAAATTCCTTGTTAAAATCCCTATACCTCCCTTCGCTGCCTACAATAAGTGAAATCGGCACTGTCATCATTCCCCTATAGTTTTCCGATTTTGGTTTTAGAATTGTCTTTGCATCCTGCAGTGAAAGCATATCCGTCTTTTTGTTGACAAGCCTGTGCAGAACCTTGGTTAGAATTTCACGAGTACGCGCTTTATTAAAATCGTCCCTCGCCATGGATGAAAATTGTGTATTACTCAATACTACTTCTCCCAGTTAATTAGGTAATGGTTATATGCGTTAACTACACAAGTGTCAAGATACTTTGAAGCCCTTTCTGCATTCCGGTCATATAAATGTACATGGCCATGAATGAGAAACTTAGGTTTAAAATGCTTCATAAACCAGAGAAATATCTTAAATCCGGTATGGCATCTGTCCGGAAGATCATGAATTCCTGCAGGAGGAGCATGTGTTAACAGAATATCGAGATACCTCCCGTAGAATATCCTTCTAAGTATGAGTTTAGGGATAAGTCTTATAACATTCATAGTCATACCGAATTCGGAATACTGATTCGGGCCTCCATTGTAGAGCATGCTTCCTCCGAGGCCTGCAATAATAAGGTTATATTTTTTCAACCTTTTAACCTTTCCGTTAATATAAACAGCTCCGAATGAATACCCTTTATCAAAATTATAAATATCCCGGTTAAATTCCCTATACTGTGGTTTGTATTCGGCCAAGTGCTTGAGGTTGTGATTTCCGAATACGAAAAGCAGTGGTTTATTCAAATTACTTACTATGAAATCATAGTAGCGCATGGGGAGGTCTCCTGCACTCAGAACAAGGGAAACCTCCTTAAACCGGCTTTTTATTTCATTGCTGTATACTATAGGATCTATATGGTCGGAAATACAGAGAATCTTCATGCTATCCCTTTGACAATATTATATATTTTCTGTATAGTACGTCAAACTGTTTATTTAGGAGGACTATTTATGGATAAAAAAGAAATACAGGATAAACTTATAGACATTCTTGCAAAACATACCCAGATAGATACGGCTAATCTTAACCCAGACCAACACTTAAAATACGATCTCGGACTCGATTCACTGGATGTAGCAGAAATGGTGTATGAAATAGAAGAGGAATTCGACATAACAATCTCTGATGAATCTGCAGAAAAGATACAGAAAATTTCAGACACCGTAGATTTTATCTATGAGCAGATGCATGGTAATACCGAGGAAGGAACAGCTCCTCAGGAAAGTTAAACCGCCCCTTTCTTCTTAATAACTTAGAATAAGAAATATATCTTAAATAGCGGGATAAGAGAAGGAATTATATATCCCGCTATATTTCAGCCTTTTTAAGCAGATCGGAAAGCCTGCTCTTATCAATTAAATCGATAGGTCTTATATCAGCATACGCAAGGGCCGTTCTTGTAAAAACAGAACTTGTAAAAATAAGACCTCTCGTTAAATTCTTTTTTTTCATTTTCTCATGCATATTTCTCACCGTACTCTCATCAATAGCCTCGGAAACTCTTAAAAACTGGATAAGCCTGGGCATTTTCCTCGCATTTCGCCACTTTACATCTGCTTCCGCACCAATAATTTCGCATCCATTGGGTATTTCATTTATATCCTGCACATCAAGATTTAAAACCTTCACTATCGCCCTGCACATAGAACAGAATTCCTCCTGGGAAGCCGTAAGGTAATCTTTCATCCTGTCGTCCGAGCGAATATCCTGATACTGTGTCAACTTTTCGGCTACGTCTTTAAATCCGGGTTTTCTTGAATAGATCTTTTCCCATAATTCTATCGCTTTATCCAGTTTCTTGAGTTTCTCAAAGCAGAATGCCAGGAAATAATTCCCATAAAGGTATTCATTTCCGGATTTATCCTCTATTTTTGCCAATGCCCTTTCCAGTTCCGACACAGCCCTCTCATAGTTATTCATGCTCATATAGCAAATCCCGCGTTCAATAAGCGCTCTTGTTTTAAATTCCGGACTCTTCTGTGCCTTTTCCAGAGATTTAAGTGCACCTGCATAGTCGTGATCTTCCTTTAAAAGTTTTCCAAGATAGAAATACGCCGGATAGTTGTCAGGGTCTAACTTAACCGCATTTTCAAGAGAATTTCTTGCCTTGACAGGTTTTTTACTCCTGTAAAAGAGAAGACCTAATGTATAGTGTGCTTCTGCAAATCTGCTGTCCAGTTCCACAGCCTTCATAAGAAACGATATAGCCTTTGTACTGTTTCCTCTGGCCTCGAATAGTTCCCCTGCTCTGTAGTAGTAATAGGCATCGTTCGGCTGGGCCTTAATAAGAAGTATATACTCCTTTAAAGCCTCCTCTGTCTGATTGAATTTCGTATACAGTTCTGCAATTTTCTTTCGGAAAGGAATTTCCCTGCAGTACTTTGTGAACTGGCCTATTTGATTTATTTTTTTAAATCCCATCAAGGCAAGCTCTGCTTTCCCGTCTCCCAAATAGGCAAGCCCTAAAAGATAGTGTGCATCTGTATTGTGAGGGTCATTGTTAATTAATTTTTTAGCTGCTCTTATTACCAGATTATACTTCTTCTTTTTTAAAAGCTCATTTAGTTTTTCAATACGTCTGGGCAATACAAAGCTTTTTACCATAAAAAAGGTAAAGATACCCAGGCTTGAGCCGAGTATAATAATCAGAATAACAAAAGTTGACATTTTATGACCTTTAGATAACTAATTAATAAAATAGTATTAATTATTTTGGATAGTGTCAATTTATATGTTATTTTAGAGATATGAAAATGCCTAAAAAAGGAACTCTTTTTTTCTTTCTGCTCATTTTATTTATTTCCGGTGTTGTACCGGTCTATTCTTCATCGTACCTTTCTCAGGCTGAGAAACTCTTTCTTGAAAATAAACCGCAAAAGGCTCTGCCTCTTTTCGAAGCAGCCCTTAATGAAGAACCGCAGAATGAAAAAATATACCTCTATCTGGGGATTGTCTATGAACAGCTCAATGATCTTGATAAATCCAACAAAATATTAAGGCGCGGCTTAAATGTTGCAACCAGTTTAAAGGGCGTTCTCTGCTTTAATATCGGGAACAATCTCTTTAAACAACAGCAGTTTGCTCTTGCAGAAGATATGTATTCAAAGGCAATAGAAATTAATAATAAAATACCGGAAGCATACCTAAACAGAGCTAATTCGAGAATTGAGCTTAAAAACTATAAAGGTGCAGTTGCAGATTATACGGTTTATCTTGAACTGAAACCGGAAAATAGCCAGCGGGCGCAGATAGAAAAACTACTAAATATTCTAAACGGTTTAATTGCCGCCGAAGAACAGAAGAAAAAAGAAGAACTGGCAAAACAGAAAGCTTTAATGAATGATGTTCTTAATTCATTAAAAAATGCATCGGAGGACACAAAGAACCTTTCTGCGGGTTCCGAATCCATAAAAGAAAACTATGAAGATGTTGACATACAGGATTAAGGAGTAGAGTTTTGGATAAAAAGGTTATTATCGGGATTGTAGTTATTGTTGTTATACTTCTTGCAGTGGGCGGATTTTTCGTTTTGAAGAATAAGCAAGCAGCAAAGGAAGCTCTCACGGCAAGATTAAACACTTTAAAGCTTGCACAGGATTATATGGAAAAGGGGGAATACAACAGGGCAATGCAACTTTTGGACGGACTTTTAATTAATAATCCGAATGATTCAAAGGCAAAATCACTTCTCGATGAAGTTATAGATAAAAAGAAATCTGCTGAATCCATGGCACTTAAAGAAAAGGAAAAAACACTGGAGGAGCAGCAGAAACAGCTTAAAGAAAGCCTCTCCAAACTTGGTGAATCTATACAGGAAAAGTCGCCGGTACAGCAAAAAATAGTTGAAAAACCGAAAGCAGTACCGCAAAATGCCGATAAAAAAGAGAAACAGAGAATTAACCGCATAAATGAGCTAATGACTAAGGGTATAAAGGAGATTAACGAAGCAAAATACTCCGATGCGCGTAATACTTTTAGTTCCGTACTCGACCTTGATCCTAATTCGGCAAAAGCGTATGCCTACCTTGGAGTGTCCTACTTAGAGGATAAATCCGGAGGCCCGGATAATATCCAGAAAGCAATAGAAACCTCCACAAAGGCGATACAGAAAGATCCTACCCTGTGGCTTCCCCACCAAACCCTGGGAAGAATTTATGAAAAAACGAGAAACTATGAAAATGCCATACAGGAATACAAGGAAGCTTCCAGACTTAATCCTGAAAATTATGCCCTTCTCTACTCGCTTGGCAAAATGCAGTACTATGCAAGGCAGTATTCGGATGCACTGCAGTCATTTGAGAGCTGTATACATTTAAAACCGGACTACCCTCAGGCCCATTTTCGAAGGGGCAAGACTCTTGTAAAACTTGGTAACCCGGATAAGGCGTTAGCAGCTTTTCAGAAAGCCGCCTACTACAGGAGAGAGTTTCCGGAAGCTTATTACGAACAGGGTATTATCTACTCTGTAAAGGGAGATTATAACTCGGCAGTTAAAAAATTCGGCCAGGCAGTAACATATGCCCCTAAAAGAGCTGTATTTTTAAGAAGCTATGCCACTGCACTATCGGCGCTCAACAAATACAGAGAGGCGGAAAAATACTACAAACAGGCGCTACTTATAGACCCCGGCCATCCGCTTACTAATTATAATATGGCCACTGTACAGCTTGCCCTGAATAACCCGAAAGGAGCTTTGAAATATGCGAAAACCGCTGTAAAGAACAGTCCGAATTCTTCGGAGTTCAACTATACACTGGCATTGATATATGAAAAGCTTAAAAACCAGAACGAGGCAATACAGTACTACAACAGGGCAATTCAGCTTAACGACAACTATATAAAGCCCAGAATTAATCTTGCAAAAATTTACGATGATAATGGTTTATACGATAAAGCGCTTCCTCTCTTAACAAAGGCCTACGCGCTAAGCCCCAATTCCTATGAAGTTAACAACAATCTCGGAAATGTATATCTCCACAAGGGTCTATATCAGCAGAGCATTAAACACCTATCCAGGGCGATTGCACTTAAACCGGATGCAACACTTCCCCGCTACAACCTTGGACTCTCCTATCTGGAGCTAAGCCAGAACGACCAGGCTCTGCAGGTTTTTTCCGAACTTATAAAGATAGACACCACCTATTGGGATGCATACTATCAGTTAGCCCTTCTTCTCATTAAAAAGGGAGATAAGCCTACTGCAAAATCTTTACTATCCACGCTTCTTGCAAAGAATCCTCAATATGAAAAAAAAGCAGAAGTACAAAAACTATTAAAGGGGTTCTAAACTCTTTTAACTATTTTAAACAGCTCATCCTTTGTCAAAGAAAACCAGATGGGCCTTCCATGAGGGCACTTCGGAACTTCTAATTTCAGCGCTTTGCGTGCAAGCTCCACCGCCGTTATTTCATCCAGTTTATCACCGTCCTTTACAGCAAGCCTGCATGCAAGGGTATCCATAATTTCTCTTTTTATTCTGGCAATATCTCCCGCGTCTTCTCTTAAAAAGCGTATAAGCTCATCCGTTTCCAGAAGCAGAAAATCCTCCGGCATTGAATTAACAACATAACTGCCTTTGCCTTTCTTTTCTATGCCAATACCCAATCCTTTAAACAGAGGGATGTTCTTTTCCATCATACCCTCTTCCTCCTCTGTCACTTTAAAGTCTATCGGAAGAAGGAGTATCTGAGGACTGTACTCCTTCTTCATAAGTTCATCAAAAATTATTCGTTCATGGGCTGCATGCTGGTCTATGAGATAAAGCCTGTTCCCATAAAACACTATTAAAAAAACGCCGAAAACCTGGCCGAGGTATTTGACACTGTCACTTTGATAATTAATACCGGGATCATTGGAACCTGCTTCCGTTATTGCCTGCATACTGGCAGTTTCTCTGATGTTATGGGTATCATGATTCCGAAAGGAACCTTTAGAAATTACCTCCCCTTTGCCTGCATTACCGGCTTCTCTAAACAGGTCCCCTTCTCCGAATAACTTGTGTTCCTGTACAGGCAGTTTGCAAAGTTCACCTGCAATTAAACCTATTATGCCCTGCCTTAGAGAAGAAATATCCTTTAGCTTAACTTCTTTTTTGGCAGGGTGAATATTAAAATCAACCAGCTCGGGATGTATCTCTAAGAATGCAAAACAGACAGGGTGATAACTGCCCGGAACATATCCTGTATAGGCATATTCAACTGCCTGCATAAGTGAATAGTCGTTTACCCTTCTGCCGTTAATAAAAATCTGTACAAGTTTTCTGTCCCTCCTCACAAGGCTCGGATCACCTGCAACGACCTTTAATTTATAATTCTTCGTTTCCATTTCCTTATAGATAAGCAGAGAGGGATTTATGAGCTCACTGTATGCAGCACACACTCTCTCTTTAAGAGTCTGTACTGGGAAAAAATATCTCAGCCTATCATCGATAAATAGCCGGAATGCAGCTTCTGTAAAGGGCAGAGCTCTGTCTAAAAAAATAGACCTGCACATGAAGGTTTCGGAGGAAATGCTCTTTAAGAAACGCCTCCTTGCCGGCATATTAAAGAAAAGATCGGAAACCCTTACAG
>QNBI01000109.1 GCA_003641675.1 Spirochaetota bacterium
CCTATGATGAAATGACAGAATGGGCACTTCCGGCAGAACTCTCTAAAAAATTTAAGGCAGTTAAGAAAAAACTTAATGAGGATAAAGACTCAGATACTCTGCGTTTTTTAAAGGGGGGGTTCTGGCGTAATTTTATGGTAAAGTACCCCGAAATTAATACTATGCATAAAAAAATGCTGCGGGTAAGCGGTAAAATACACAGATTCTTAAGAGGAGATAAAGCTGAAGCAGGTGCAGCATTGCTGGATAGCCTCTGGGCTGCCCAATGCAATTGCCCGTACTGGCATGGAGTTTTCGGCGGCATATATCTTTTCCATATACGATCCGCTGTCTATGAAAACCTTATAAAGGCAGAACTTCTCCTCGACAGGAGCAGAGGAAATTGTAAGAACAGCGCTGTTTGTGAAGTAACGGATTTCGACCTTGACGGCAGAGATGAAATCCTAATAGAAACGAATAAACAGAACTTCTATATTGCACCTGCAAAAGGCGGAGCGTGCTTCGAGTGGGACTGGAGGGAGAAGTATTTTAATCTTTTAAATACACTAACAAGAAGGGAAGAAGTGTACCACAGTGAACTTATAGATGCCGTAAAATCCGGAAAGACGGTTCTTCCCGGATCTAAGAAGCCGGAAAATATACACACGGAAGCTGTGCGTGTAAAAGAGGAAGGGCTGGAAAAACGGCTTTACTATGACAGAAACAGGCGTATGTCATTTGTTGATCACTTTTTTCCTGAAAAATCAGACTTTAAGGAATTCTATAAGTCAAAATTCAAAGAGCTTGGTGATTTTACACAGGAGGCCTATGGTTTTGAAACGGAGACTAAGGAAAGTGCAGATCACATTTCGGCAAAACTTTACCGGCAGGGAGAGTTAAAGTCTGCCAGGCATACGATTCCACTAATGCTGGAAAAAACCTTCACAGTAGAAGGTAAATACGAATCTCTGGCTGTTATGTATAAATTAACAAATAAGGGTAATAAGGAATTTAAGACCCTGTTCGGAGTAGAAACGAATTGGGCCTTAATGGGAGGCAACAGCGAAGGGTCATATTTTACTACGGAGATAAGCACGGGGAAGAAAATGAAACTCGATTCCATGGGTGAGCTTAAGGAAACCAATCTTGTTGCAATGCACTTAGGTTGGCTCAATATGGATATAAAATTTTCGTGGGGAAATGCTGCGAAATTATGGTGGTACCCTGTAGAAACGATTTCCAATTCAGAGGGAGGTTTTGAGAGAATATATCAGGGGTTATGTATAATGCCTATATGGATTGTTGCTCTAAAACCGGGAGAGAGTTGGAACAAAAAGCTAACAGTAAATCTTAAATAATAGTATAAATTATGAAGAATATTTTTACGGTGGACAACGGCATAGTTACAGTTGGTTTCTCTAAATTAAACGGAGCTCCCGTAATACTTTCATTAAATACAGAAAATACCAATACCATACAAACAGGCAGAGCGGAATTTAATAATTCTCTGAATATCAGAATAGGAAAAAAGTGGATCAGCACTAATGCAGAACTCCCATACGAAACTTCCGCTATTGTATCCGAAACCGAAGACAACGATAAAATAACTGTCTCTGTATCCGGCAAAGAGGGCTCTCTAAAAATAGATGACAGATACGAGCTGGACAAAAATCTTATAAAGAGAAGTGTCGCTATAAAAAATACTGGCAGCAGGGAAGTACAAATTACAGGGTTAAGGCTTATTTTGCCGGGCTTAAATATAAAACCTGCGGAATCTACAGATAAGTGTTTTTTCGAAGCGCCGGGAACAGCTGTAAAGCCCCATATCCCCTTTGAAGAAGCTGTTTCGATTAAGAATTCAAACTATCCCAAAGACAGCGCCTATCCTGCAGCCGTAGACCGGTACGGCTTTTCCATGGAACAGGCGCCGGACTGCTCTCCCGGGCTTCTTGCGGTTTACAATAAAAGCAAGGGATACGGCCTGTTGTGCTGGTACTACAGCGAATCGGAGAATGCACGGCCTGTCGTAAAGGGGGGTAAAGAGACAATTGATTTTATCCACGAATCTGCCCTTGCAGGCTGGCTTAAACCCGGAGAACAGCTTGAAAGCGGCAGTCAATATATTATGCTGGAAAGAGGTTCCTGGAGGAAGATTCTTAAGGATTTTCAGGATAAGTACCGTATTACAGGCGTAACGCCTCCTATTTATGGAGAACCTCCGGCCTGGATAGAAAGGGCGAATATATATGAAGTTCATCCGGGCCAGTTTAAAGGCTTCAAAGGATTAACGGATTATCTTCCCATTCTAAATGAAATGGGAATTAATACAATATATCTTATGCCTGTATGGCTTTACAACAATCCCTCCGGCGAGGTCTGGGATGAAAACTGGAATCGGAACGGAAGCCCGTACGCAATAATAGACTATGAAAAGCTGGACCCCGGCCTGGGGACAGACAAAGATTTTAAAGTGCTGGTAGAAAAAGCTCATAGCCTGGGTATCCGTATGCTTCTGGATTTTGTTGCTCAGGGCTGTGCTAAGAATTCCCGTTATGTGCACGAGCACCCCGACTGGTTCTGCAGAGATGAAAGGGGAAATCTCGTATCCTCTCACGGATGGAACGATACGTATTCTTTCGACTGGGCAAATACGGGCTTCCATGACTATATGCTTAAATGGAGTATCGAGCTGTTAGAACGATTCGATTTTGACGGTTACAGGGTGGATGCCCCCCTTGGAAAGGAGCCGAACTGGAACAGGAAGATTGCCTACCATGCAAGCAGAACAAACTTAGGCGTGGTGTCTCTGCTTGAAAAACTGCAGAGAGCAATTAAGAAAGTAAAGAGCAGTTCAGTGCTAATGTGTGAAGTCTTCGGGCCTGTTTTTACGAAATCTCATGACCTGTCCTGCGATTACCTGCCCTTTGTGCAGGCCTTTGAAATGCTAAATAATAAAATTACACCCTCCGAATGGGGAGAATGGATGGCAGACTACAGGCTGTCGCTTCCGGCAGGCGCTTTGAGGGTTTCCTTTACAGAAACACACGATACCAGAAATTTTACTCCGCCTTCGTACGGGTTAAGGGGCTCCAATCTGGAAAGAGCCGGTTTCGCCGCCCTGATTCTTGCAGGATTTATTCCGATGATATGGTCGGGGCAGGAAAAGAGGAACGAAGCTTTCTACAGAGAAATGTTTAAGGTTCGAAGAAAGTACAGCATAATGACCAATGGTAAAACATATTTTAACGCTGTGGAGAGCTCTAATAAATGGGTTGTAAATGTCTTAAGAATCTTTAATAATGAGATTCTTTGGGGAATTATAAATCTGTGGCCGGAAAAAACAACCCATACTTTTAGTCTTCCTCTCACTATGTGCGGAATAGAGGAAAATAAAGAGTATTATCTGTACGATATCCTGGAAGAAAAAAGGTTCTCAGAGTACGGAAAAGAAACGTGGAAGGGGGTTAATTTTAAAAGCATAGAGCTTACTCCGCTTCCCTTTAAACCGTATTTTTTTTGCTTAAAAAGTTTGTATGAAGGGCCATCATAAAAAGGAAACATGAAAAGGGACTATTGATGAACAGCAGAAGAAGAATCACTATTAACCTTCTTGCAGAAAAAGCCGGAGTTTCCAAAACCGCTGTATCCTTTGCGTTTAACAACCCATCACGGATTTCCAAGACGACAAGGGAAAGAATATTAAGAATTGCAGATGAATACGGCTATGTGCCTGACCCTGTTGCCCGTACCCTTGCTACGAGAAAGGTGGGCTCAATAGGTTTTCTTATCCCGCAGTCCATTCCTGTAGCATTTAAGAATCCTTTTCTGTCCCAGGTGCTTCAGGGTATCGGAAGCGTATGTCAGAAGGAAGGTTTTTCCTTAACCGTAGTACCCCCGTTAAAAGGGTGTATCCTTAAAGGAATAAGAAGTGCTGCTGTAGATGGATTTGTCACCTTCGGGTTGGAAACCCATCTTAAAATCGTAGAACTTATTCGGCAGAGAAATATTCCCCTTGTTGTTGTAGACGGGAAACGTTCCAGGAATATTCCCAGTGTAAACACGGATGACTTGGGCGGTGCAGAGAAAATAATGGAATATGTTCTTTCGCGCGGTCACCGCAGAATAGTGATACTTTCCTTGAAATCTGCAAGCAAAGTTGACCAGGAAAATTTTTCAAGAGTGCGGGATCTTCGACTTAAAGGTTACGAAAATGCTTTAGAGTCTTTCGGTTTAAAAATAGACGGGAGAAATGTGAAGGTAATAAACTGTGAATGCTCCATGGCAGGCGGAAGAAAAGCGGCGGAAAAAATATTCCCGTTAAAAAAACTTCCTACAGCAGTAGTTGCCATGAGCGATATAATTGCAATAGGCGTATTTGCATACTGCAGAGAGCACGGTATTGAGATTCCCAAGGATATTTCACTTGCCGGTTTCGATAATATACCGGAAGCTTCCCTTATTTCACCGGCTTTAACTACCGTATCACAGTCCGCTTTCGAAAAAGGATTAAAAGCCGGAGAAATACTAATAGATCTCCTCCATGGCAGAAAAACGGACAATTTTGTAGAATTTAATACGGATATAATTATAAGAGATTCTGTAGCAGTAAACCGTCCGTAATAATTATGATTACTATTTATTAAACTGAAACTATAATACATAGACAGGCTATGCTATTTTCGTGTAATATATTCTCCTGCTGTTTACCAGAAATCTCTAAAAAGGAGAGATGTAATAGAAGCTATGAAAGAAAAACTGTACGATGTAATTGTAGTTGGTGCCGGATGTGCAGGCCCTGCTGCTGCAAAAATAAGCCGCAGAACTTGGGCTTAGAACCCTTATCCTGGAAAAAGCTCAGACTCCCGGAGAGAAAAATGTCTCTGGGACCTGTCTAAATGGAGCGGCCCTTCTGGATCCTGACCTTCGGTATTTGGTTGAAGGTCCGGTGGAAAGAACGATAAAAGAAATGCGGACCTACCATATAAATGAAGATAGGACTACTGTATTTCATGAAATACCTTCCAAAAGGATTCTTCTCCTCTCCATATGAAGGGATCACTTTGACAGCTGGCACACAGAACAGGCAAAAAAACGGGTGCCGAAGTAATTCTTTCACGTGCAGTGACCGGATTAATAGAAGAAAATAGATATGTGAGAGGGGTAATTACAGATATAGGTGAAAAGTTTTTTTCAAAAGTTGTTATAGATGCAGGAGGGGTAAACTCAGTTGTGGGCAGAAAGGCAGGGTTAATTCCCAAAAGGAAAGGGACAAATATGATCCTTTATACAACCCTTGGTGTAGAGCTCGGAGAAGACGTTATTAATGAACGGTTTGGTGACTGTATAGAGTATTATCTGGCACCGGGTACGCAGTACAAAACGTGGCCGTGGATTTTCCCTAAAAGAGACATAGTCACAGTGGGTACAGGAGGTTATATGGATAAAAACCTCATAACGGACAAATTTCCCACTGTGAATAAGTATATGGAGAATTTTCTAAATTTGCCTATTGTTAAAAAGAAACTGGAAGGAGGTAAAATTATCTCCTGGGGACTGCATCTTGAATTTGATGAAGAAATAGAGAATAGGGTGAAAAACGGTCTAATTTTAACGGGCGAAGCGGGAGGCTTCGTAATTCCCTTTCTCGGTGAAGGGATGGTGGAAGCCTTTTTTACAGGTATATATGCTGTTCTGGCTGCCGCCGAGGCAATTAATGCAGGAGACTTTTCGGAGGGAAAATTGTCAGGTAAATATAGAGAACTAATAGATGAGAATTTTTTTATGCAGACCTTCCATCATATTGCTGCAGTTAATAAAGAGGCAATACCTGGAAAATCGGATGAGGAAATTACAAAGATGATGCAGAGTGTAATTCTGGGCGGAGGATTTATATCCAATGCTATTCACACCAAATGGGTTAAGGGCGCAGAGGAGGCACAGGCATACAGTTTATTTACGGTTAGGACAAGGGAGGCAGGAATGGCTGATATGAATGAGGTAATGAAAGTGCTGGAGGAACAACGGGGTAAATATTCCGATAAAAGAGTGGCCAGACACTTTAAGGGATGGAACAAAACATTACAGTACTATTTTACAGATATAGACGAATATTTTGTGATAGAGCTTATCTGCGGCGAACCGCAGCCGGTAGAAAAAAAGAAACTCGAAAACTCAGATATAATGTATTCCATGGATACAGATACATTTTTAAAACTCAACAGAGGGGAGATAAGCGGTTTTAAAGCTTATCAGCAGAAGAAACTTAAAATAAAAGCCGCAATGGCGGAAATAATGAAGCTAAAGAAACTGGATAAGGTTTAGAAAATCGATGCGCTTAAACCTTTCAAATAAAAGCCTTTTATGATAAATTTATGATAATGGACCTCATAAAGTTAAAGGCTTTCTGTATTATTGCAAAATCGGGTAGTTTCAGCAAAGCGGCGGAAGAGCTCTTTGTAACCCAGCCTGCGGTCAGCGCGCAGATCCATGATCTGGAAAGTATCTATGAAACAAAGCTATTCGAAAGGCTCGGGCACAGGATTATACTTACAGAGGAAGGAAAAGCACTTCTCCCCTTTGCTGAACTTATTATTAAAACATTAGAAGAATCTCATTTTGCAGTTGATGATGTCAGGAATAGCACAGCCGGTATTATTAGGGTGGGGGCAAGCATGCTTCCCGGCATGTACCTTCTGCCTGAGATAATAGCGAGTTTTAAAAAGGAATGCCCCCATATTTCTGTTTTATTGACAGTAGCTCTTGCAGCTAAAATAAGACATATGCTTAAAGAAAATGAGTTGGATGTCGGGATAGTAGGAAGCTATGGCAGAAAACATCAGAAATCTGTTTTAGAAGAAAAGCAGATTTTAAAAGATAGAATTGTACTTATTGTAGGTAATGAACATAGCTGGAGAAACA
>QNBI01000110.1 GCA_003641675.1 Spirochaetota bacterium
CAGTTTTTACACCAATAATAGATGTTATAAGAAAAGAACATATTTTAAACAGATTTCCCGGAAGAACAGAGGCTGATCTCTATGTCTGGATTGTTCGTCATTGGGATGAACTTAAGAAAAAAAAAGGCGGAGATTTTCCCCTTGATGAAGCTGCAAAGGATTATACGAGAAAGTACGGAAAAACATACCAGACTAAGTTAAGAAATTTTGTAAAATTTATTTCCCGCATTTTCAAGGTGAAATAGCTTTTTTTGCGGATTTTCTTTTAGCCTTCGGGTTTTAGTATTTCAACAGGAATAGAACAGAGATTTTTAAAAGTTTCTGCATCCTCTCTGCTTCCGATAATTTTTCCGTAATGCATGGGTATAGCCTTTCCCGGCGAGATATCCTTTGCAGCTTCGGCTGCCTCGGAAGCGTCCATTGTATAGGTTCCTCCTATGGGTATAAGAAGAATATCCGGCTTTAAATCTTTCATTTCCGGTACAAAATCGGTGTCACCGGTATGATAAACGGACTGCCCGAGATATATAAAATAACCGACCCAGTTGTTACTCTTGGGGTGAAAGGGTTTGATTATATTATACGCAGGAATTGTCTTAAAACGAATACCTGTATCGTATGTTTTAGATGGCTCTACAGTAATAACTTTTTTTGCAAGTTTTTTTAACTTATCTCTGCAGTCGCGTGTGCAGATAATAACAGTCTTATCATAGTTAGAAATTTTTTTAATATCTTCTTGCGAACAATGGTCATAGTGGGAATGTGTGATAAAGATGTAATCTGCTTTTTCATTAAACGATATGTCAAAGGGATCTATTGCAACGGTTACCGAACTTTTAAGAATAAAGGATGCATGCCCTAAGAAACGTACATTAACACTCTGCATTTTCTCAATTCTCCTTAGTCTTCTTTCTCCGGAAGGGAGAGAGCCTTTAATATCGGCCTTCTGTTTGCCCTTACTTCATCAGGTCTTGAAACAGGTGTTTTATGGGGCGCCTTATGTAGTTCTTCCGGATTACTCCTTGCCTCTGCTATTATTTTTTCCATAATTTCAGCATAGAAATCCAAATTTTCCTTTGTTTCTGTTTCCGTAGGTTCTACCATCAGGGCCTCTTTTACAATAAGCGGAAAGTATATCGTGGGGGCGTGTATTCCGAAATCGAGAATCCTTTTGGAAATGTCCAGTGTGTTTACTCCTGTTTCTTTTTTAATGTTCTGTGCGGATAGAACAAATTCATGGAAAGTATCTCTTGAAGAGGGGGCTGTGAAGTTATGTGAAATTTTCTTTTTAAGGTAATTTGCATTAAGTACCGCTAATTCGCTCGTTCTTTTTAGGCCGGAATATCCGTTAGCCCTTATATAGAGGTAGGCCCTTAGCAGAACAAGGAAATTGCCGTAAAAAGCTCTCATTTTGCCTATAGATGTCTGTCTGTTTGAATAGTCGAAAAAGTATCTGTCTCCGGTTGAATTAACAGTGGGGTATGGAAGAAATGGAATAATATGCTTTTTAACTGCTACCGGTCCGGCTCCCGGTCCTCCGGTACCATGAGGCGTGGAAAAGGTCTTATGAAGATTAAAATGAACCATATCAAAGCCAGTATCGCCCGGACGCATATAACCCATAATTGCGTTCATATTTGCTCCGTCGTAGTAGAGGAGCCCTCCTTTTCTGTGGACTATCTCCGAAATATCACTAATTTCATTCTCAAAAATACCGAGAGTATTAGGATTGGTTATCATAAGAGCAGCTACATCTTCATCCATATTCTTATTTAAGGTATCTATGTCTATTGTTCCGCTGTTGTTAGATTTAAGTGTCTGGACTTTATATCCGCACATAGCCGCAGTGGCAGGATTGGTTCCATGAGAAGAATCGGGAACAAGGATTTTAACTCTCGGATTACCATTACTTGTATGAAACGCCCTGCACATTAGAATACCGGTCAGTTCTCCATGTGCACCGGCGGCAGGCTGAAGCGTAATTCCATCCATACCGCTTATGGCCTGTAAATCCTCTCCGAGTTCATAGAGGATTTTAAGAATTCCCTGAACACTATCTTCATCCTGGTAGGGGTGAAGATTGGAAAAGGCCTTAAACCTTGCCGCTTTTTCATTGACCTTGGGATTATACTTCATGGTACAGGAGCCCAGCGGGTATGTACCCTTATCAACACCGTGGTTAAGCATGGACAGCCTTACAAAATGGCGTACCACTTCGTTTTCAGGTACAGAGGGCAGCTTCGGTGGTTTATCTCTCAGATATTCGGAAGGTATGCAGGATGTATCTGTGCATTCCGGGATAAATGAGCCTGAGCGGCCCTTTTTGCTCATTTCAAATATCAGTTTTTCATTTACATTGGGGTTCATAGAGAAGCCTCCTTTACAGCCTCAACGAGAAGTTCTGTACCTGCACGGCCGTTCATTTCGGTAGCGGTAAAGAGATAATAATTCTTAAAAGAGGAATTAAAACGGGACAGTTCCAACGGGCCTAAAATACTGTGTTTTTGGAGCGATTCTGAAAAAACTCTATCATTTATTTTAAGCTTTGCACTAAATTCATTAAAAAAGGGCTTATCCTTTTCAATAAATTCAACATTCTTAAGTGTTGAAAGGGCCTCCTTTAATTCATGCGCTCTCTTTACAGATAACAGGGCTGCGCTTTTTAGCCCGTCTGTTCCCAGAAGGCTTAGGTAAACAGCTGCTCTGACAGCAGACATTGCATGGTTGGAGCATATATTGGAAGTCGCCCTTTCACGGCGGATATGCTGTTCTCTCGCTGCAAGCGCCATCACAAATGCACGTTTACCATGGTGATCGTAGGTAGCGCCTATTATTCTGCCGGGGAGCAGGTGAAGGAATTCTTCGCTGCATGTTATGAAGCCAAGATAGGGACCGCCGAAGGCAAGAGGCTGTCCGAAGGATTGAGCATCTCCACAGCAGATGGAAGCTCCCGCTTCTGCCGGAGTCTGCAGTACAGCGAGAGAGTGAGTTTCATTTGTAACATATATTAAAACTGCATTCCCTGATTGTTTTTTAATGTCTTTCATTTTTTCAAGAAATCCCAGAAAATTGGGGTTTTGAATTATAACCGAAGATACATCGGACATGTCTATCGCAGAAAGCTTTTGTAAGTCGACAGTCCCTTCTTTAAGTGGCAGCATCTCTATTTTAATCCCGGTATTTTTTAGGTATGTATTCAGTACTGTAAGATATTCCGGGTGAACTCCTCCGGAAATAATAACTTTATTTCTCCTGTTAAAATGCCATGCCATTAGTGCAGCCTCTGCAGTTGCAGATGCACCGTCGTACATAGATGCATTGGCTACAGGCAGACCTGTAAGCTCTGACATCATTGTCTGATATTCAAACATAGTCTGCAGACTTCCCTGGCTCACTTCGGGCTGATACGGTGTATACGCCGTATAGTACTCCTGCCTTGAACTAATCTCGTCAACTGCTGCCGGGATGAAATGTCTATATGCACCGGCTCCACGAAAAATTTCTTTATAGGTCGTGGCATCTTCAAGGGTGTCTTCGATGGAAGATAGAAGCTCCTGTTCAGAAAGCGGACCCGTGATAATTGGGGGAGTTTTAATAACCAGTTCCTGTGGGATAGAAAAGAAAAGCTCCTCTACTTTATTTTTCCCAAGGTACTTAAGCATTTCTTTAACGTCGTTATCAGAATGATCAAAATAGGGCATTATTCTTCCTCTGTCATTTTTTTATATTCTTCTTCATTCATAAGTGCATCGAGTTCGTTAGGGTCTTCCATTTCTATGACAAATATCCATCCCTCTCCCAGAGGGTCCTTGTTTATTATTTCACAGTTTTCTTCTTTTTTAAGTTTCTCATTAATTTCCACGATAGTCCCTGTAAAGGGAGCAAAGATTTCACTGGAAGATTTGAGGGAATCGATGGAGCAGACTGTATCTCCCTGCTTGACCTTTGTGCCGATTTCCGGCAATTCCACATAAGCTATATCCCCCAATTCTTCTTGCGCAAAATCGGATATGCCCACTCTAGCCCTGTTTCCTTCCTGTAAAGTCCATTCATGATCCTTTGTGTAGAGATAATTCTGCATGGTAAACCTCCGTTAATTAATATATGTAAGTTATCTTTTGTAAAAGGGCAGTTTTACAACTTCCGCTTCTATTTCTCTGTTGTTATTTTTAACTGTAAAGCATGTACCGATTTTCGAGAAGTTTATATCTACATACGCCATGCCAATAGTTTTTTTAAGGTACGGACCGTAGGTAGCGCTTGTTACATAACCTATCCGTTTTCCTTCTTTGGAAATAATGATATTACCCTGTCTCGGTATGCCCGGTTTTAATGTTTTAAAGCCTATAAGTTTTATCTGTACACCGTTATATTTTTGATCCATAAGGACATCTTTTCCTATATACCCGATGTTGCCCTTCTTTTTTACCGCCCAGCCAATACCGGCCTGAATCGGTGTATGATCTTCATCAATATCATTTCCGTAGAGCATATAAGAAGCCTCTGTCCTTAAAGTGTCTCTTGCTCCAAGCCCGCAGGGTAAAGTGTTATTACCTGCAGTTTCCACTATCTTCCGCCACAATGCAACAGATGTTTCACCGGATAAAATCAGCTCAAACCCATCTTCGCCTGTGTATCCTGTTCTTGAGATTATTAATGTTTCATTATTAAATACAGTTTCGGAAAAATAAAAGTGTTCCGGCAGGTTTTTGTCTGCAAGTACCGTTGAAAGTACTATTGCTGAAAGGGGTCCCTGAAAGGCAAGCATCCCGAGTTTATCGGATAGATTTGTTACTTCAATAGAAGGATATTTAGCTGAATGTTCAGTTATCCACCTGTAATCTTTTTTTATGTTAGATGCATTAACTACAAGGAAAAATTTAGTATTGCTGTATTTAAGCACGATAAGATCATCTATTATACCGCCGTTGTCCTTACAGAGCAGAGTATAAAAGGCCTGCCCATCTTTAAAGGTCTCTGCATTGTTTGTGCTTATGTATTGAATAAAATTTAGTGCATCTGCACCTTCGACGAGAATTTGGCCCATATGTGAAATATCAAATATGCCGGATTTTGTACGGACATAGTTGTGTTCCTCCTTTATCGATTTGTAAAGTACAGGAAGGATAAATCCATGAAAATCCACCAGTTTTGCCTTAAGTTTTACATGTTCCTCATAAAGAGGGGTTTTTATGCCCATTTAAACCTCCGGTATTCATTGTATTAATCCTGTTAATCGAGCAGAGGGTTGCCTGAGGCGCTGTTCTGGTCATTAGCGCCCATGCCGTTTCCGTTATTTTCACTGTTTCCTAAATCCTCAATCGACCCAGGAAGAGTGAATGTATTTCCGCCAAGGTCTCCCGGTAAAATGGAATTCCTTATATTATCCTGAATAGCCTGTTTCCTCTTTGCCTCATATTCACATAATGTGCAGAATTTTTTAGGTTCTGTTCCGGCAAGAAATAAATGTTTTTCTGTATCCTCGCAATATTCTGTAGGCAGGAGTCCCGATTTAGTGCAGACTGTTACCTCTCTTAATCCTGTCTCCGGTTTAATAAAGTCCTTTACAGGTAATCCCTTGTGAATTTCATTCATGAATTTAACCCATATGGGGCCTGCGGCTGTAGAACCTGTTGTATATACTCCAAGAGAATGGCCCTTTTCGTCGAATCCGAACCAGAGAGCCGTTGTAATCTGCGGTGTAAATCCTACTGTCCAGACGTCGGACCAGTTCTGCGTTGTACCTGTTTTCCCTGCTATGGGTCTGTCGAATTTACCTATTGTAGTGACTGTGGGCCAGTGCAGTGTACCGCTTTTAACGGTGTTTTCCAGCATATCAACCATTATATATGCCGTCTGGGGGCGCATTATCTGCATATTATCTCCCATGCGTTTCTGTTTTATGCGAAGCTCTTTTTCCGGCTCCAGAATAATTTTTCCGCTTCTGTCCTCTATATAGCGTATCGCAATAGGGTCAACCTCTCTTCCCTGGTTTGGAAAAGTGGCATAGGCTCTGGCCATTCTTAATGGCGATACTGTGATTACGCCCAGACCTAATGGATATTTTCTTGGGAAAACATGTTCTATTTCTGCCGGATCTGTAAACCCGAGCATTCTGCTTGCCCGCGCGATTGCTGCGTCGAATCCTATTCCGTCGAGGACTTTTAAAGAAGGGACATTCATGGAATGGGCCAGCGCATACCATAGAAGGACCCGGCCTTTCCATTCACCCTTATAGTTAAGAGGAACATAGGGAGTTCCGTCGTCATTCCAGAAAACTACAGGGGCGTCAATTATCATTGTGGATTCTGTGAATTTTTTGGATGAAATAGCTGCAGAGTAATAGAGTGGCTTGAAAGATGAACCCGGCTGTACTTTGGATTGACTGGCCCTATTAAACTGGTCGTTCTGCTCGAATTTTTTGCCTCCAACCATGGCATAAATATAGCCTTTTGTTGAATCGAGCGCTATAAGCGCTCCCTGCACCTCTGTTTTCTTAGACTGGGAATCGGCAAGTTTGTATGCAACCTTAGAGGTAAATTTAAGTTCGGAGAGGTCGAATACATTGGATAAAATGTCGATTACAGGGTTAACATCATTTAGAAAATAATCGCGGGCCTGGCTTTTCTGCCTACGTCCTGCTACTCTTAGATCATCTATATTGAATGTCAGTGAAAGAAGATCTATCACATTTAGAAAATTTTCATCTGCATACTTTAGACGGTTACTTCTCTGGGCTTCATATGTGGCATTTATCTTTTTAATGCCTGCTCTCACATATTTATCCGCTTTTTCTTGATAGTCGAGATTAAGAGTTGTATGAACTATAAGCCCCGCTTTATACATATCAACAGAACCGTAGAGCATATCCTCAAGCTGTTGACGTACATAC
>QNBI01000111.1 GCA_003641675.1 Spirochaetota bacterium
GGTTTATGATAAGCAGAGTCTTGTGAAAAGACTCTGCTTTATTTTATTATGAACATCTGTAGTTAGGCCGCCTTTGTTTTTCCCTGGTGCCTTTACACATGGTACTTTTGGGCTTGAGGAGGAAAAAGTGACAGTAAGAGCACATTCATTAAGAATAGAGGAAGCGAGATTCGGTTGGAAACTTATTTTGCCCGCTGTAATAATTATCGGCTCTCTTATTATATACCCAATTATCTACAATATGTATTTAAGCTTTTTTAATGTTAAACTTCAGGGAGCCAATATATTCATAGGACTTAAGAACTATAAAAACGTACTCACAGACCCGTCATTCTGGCATGCCGTACTTACGACCTTCATCTATGTAATAGGCACGACAATTGGAACAACATTAGTAGGTTTAGGGGTAGCACTTGTTATGATGAGGAGCTTTCCGTTAAGAGGGCTTGTCCGTGCGCTTATACTTCTGCCCTATATTGCACCAGTTATTTCTGTTGTATTTTCATGGCAGTTCTTTTTTGACCCGGTGAACGGGATTTTTATGCATATAACCTACGATACCCTTCACCTTTTTGAAAAACGTTTCAACTTAATCGGCTCGCCGCAAAATGCTGTAATAGTAGCTATTATATTTAATATATGGCGAAGTTTCCCATTTTCTTACCTTATGATTCTTTCAAGACTTCAATCTATAGATAATTCTGGTTACGAAGCAGCGGAAATAGATGGAGCTAATTCATGGCAGAAGTTCTGGTATATAACACTGCCGGAGCTCTACTTTATACTGGGTACCATTGTTATTCTCAGAGTAATATGGAACTTTAATAAATTCGAGGATGTTTACCTTCTTACGGATAATGTAAAGGTACTATCTGTTTATACGTACTTTAAGGCATTCACCGGTGTTATGGACCAGGGACAGGGTGCTGCCCTGGCGGTGATTCAGTTTCTATTGCTAATAGGGTTTATCCTATTCTATGTAAGGAAGGTGCTGAAATGGTAGTTAAGAAAAAAAGTTTTATTAGGAGTATCGGATTTGCACTTATTGTCCTCCTTATAGTGACATTTGCAATTTTTCCGTTTTTGCAGATGCTTTCCCTCTCTCTTAAGTATCAGTTCGACTGGGGCAACCCTTCGTTAATACCCCGAAAAATTAATCTTAAGGCATATAAAGAGCTTCTAAATATCGGAACAAAAATGAGGGCTGTACCCGATTCCATAAAGAGGCTTTTGGAGAATAAAGCCCTGACGCGGACGCAAAAAAAATCGATACTTAAAAAATATCAGGAGACAGGCAATATCTTTCCCTTTCTCCGCTACTTCTGGAATTCCTTTTTTCTTTCCTTTACTGCATCCTTTATATCGTTGATAATAGCAATCTTGGGGGCGTACTCATTTAGCCGTGTTCACTACAAAGGGCAGGGGATAATACAGAGAGGGGTTCTCTTTGTCTATATGTTCGGCGGGATACTGCTGCTTATACCTCTCTATCAGATTGCGATAAAAAGCGGGCTTGCAAGGACAGGTTCCGGTTCGTTTATTTCCCTTTTAATTATCTACATGGTTCAGACACTTCCAGTTTCCCTGTACATGCTTGGGAATTACTTTCGTTCGATTCCCTTTTCTATAGAGGAAGCCGCTCTAATAGATGGGTGTACCAGGTTCGAAACCATAGAGAAGGTAATAATTCCGCTGTCGCTCCCGGCGATTTCTACGGTCTTTATCTATGCATTTATGATTGCATGGAATGAATACCTCTTTGCATCTGTGTTCCTGCGTTCATACAAGAACCTCTATACGCTACCGGTAGGGTTAAAGGCTCTATTTGTTTCGAAAAATGCAATATGGGACAGAATTATGGCGGCGTCCGTACTTACGGCAACACCTGTTGTTATTCTGTTTATGATAGTACAGAAAAACCTTGTAAGCGGGCTTACTTCCGGAGGTGTAAAGGAATAGAAACTCTCTATTTTTATTGATACTCTCCTGCTGTTTTGCTAAAATGTATGTATGCAGCCTGGAATTGTAGAAGGGTTTTACGGAAAGCCGTGGACGTGGGAAGAGCGCATTAATTATGCAGATTTTATTAGAAGTATAAATTTCGATTTCTATATATATGCCCCTAAAGCGGATAAGTACCTCCGCGAAAATTGGAGAAAGCCGTTTCCCCTGAATGAAGCAAGAAAACTGGAACAGCTTTCAGGAATTTATCATAAAAAGGGTATTAAATGGGGGGCAGGACTTTCTCTTTTTAACGCATACATTTCCTTCGACAGTTCTGTAAAATTAAAGATTAAAGAGAAACTTAATGAGTTATCTTCCTTAAATCCTGATATTATTGCAGTTCTTTTTGACGATATGAGAGGCGATACAGAAAATATAGCGGAAACCCAGGTTGGGATTGTCCATTTTATTTTGGAAAATGCCGGCCGGTCAAAGATTATCTTCTGCCCGACCTATTATTCTTTCGATTCTATTTTAGATGACTTTTTCGGTCAAAGGCCAAGAGGCTATCTTGAATATATAGGCGATAATCTTGATCCGGGAGTCGATATAATCTGGACAGGGCCGAAGGTACGTTCGGAATCTATTACGGTAGAACATCTTGAAAAAATGTATGAAATACTAAAAAGAAAGCCTTTTATCTGGGACAACTATATCGCAAATGACGGGAAAGAACACAGAAAGCATCTATATATTAAACCATTTAAAAACCGTGAAAGAGATATTTTAAAACACATTGCAGGTTTTATGGTGAACCCTATGAATCAGGCATATCTATCCCGAATTCCCCTATTAACTGCTGCCGATGAACTGGGCACCAGGTGTCTGTCGGCACCACAGTATAACCCTGAAAACTCGATAAAAGAAGCAGTTAGGAAAATATGCGGGAACAGGTATGCGGACAGAGTGTATGATTACACCAAAGATTTTTTAGCAGGTGTTAACGCGGTACCGGAAAGACGGAAAACAGAAATGGAAAAATTCTTTTCGTCTATAAAAGAGAAATGGGCTCTGGAAATTCTTGAATGGCTAAAGGCTTAAACAGTCAAAGGAATTAGTTTCTATGGAAATCCAGCTTTTTAATGAAGAAGACACGGAGAAAGTTTTGGACCTCTGCAATAATAACATGGAATTCGATTCATTATCGGAGAGCCTGCTCCGGGAAAAGGTGTTTGATGATCCTTACTACGAAAAAGAGCTTAATTTTATCGCAAGGGAAGAGGGCAGGCTTGCAGGCTTTTTATCCGGTGTTACAAGGGAAACAGAGTCGGAGAGAACCGGTTATGTGAAATTAATGGCTGTTCACAGACAATTTCGCAGGAGGGGAATCGGAAAGAACCTGTACGAAAAACTGGAAGGTATTTACAGAGTACGGGGAATAAAAAGAGTAAGCATTTATGATGTGCCGTATAACTATTTTATGCCGGGGATTGATCCCCGCTATACTCCGGCCCTGGCATTTTTTGAAACAATGGGATTCCGCCGTTTTTCCGATACGGCAAACCTTACTGCAGATCTGACCGTACAGGAATTTAATACCGAAGCTGAAGAGACTATACTTGCAGGGAAAGGCATAGATATAGAAAGAGCGCATTCTGCCGATAGAGGTGAGGTTTTAAATTTTATTAGTGCGAATTTTCCGGAGTGGAGTTATGAAGTTGAAAAAACCTTTAATTTATCGCCGATTAGCCTGCATATAGCAAGATATAGAGGGAGGGTACAGGCCTTTTCCGCCTACAACTGCAATAATATAGGTACAGGATGGTTCGGCCCAATGGGAACTCATCCAAACCTAAGGGGAAAGGGTGCGGGCAGTGTACTTTTAAAGCGATGCATGCAGGATATTAAAGAACAGGGGAAAGAGAAGGGGCTGGAGAGAGCCGTTATTCCATGGGTAGGCCCTATACGCTTCTATTCCTACTATGTAAATGCCGTTGTGGAGAGGGTATTCTGGCGGTACGAAAAACTGCTTTAATAGAACCTAATAGAGTCTGCAAAGGCTTTCACAGCCAATTCTGTGTGTTTTTGTTCTATATAGCTATTTTATGGCACCGGCGGAAAGGCCCCTTATTATATATTTCTGGAAAAATATTACTATTACAACAGGAGGAATAATAGCAATTATTGTGGCAGCGGACATTAAATCCCAGTTTACAAAGTACTGTCCTATGAACTCGGTCATTGTAACGGTTAACGGTTTGGATTTAAGGGTATATGTTAAGACAAGAGGTGCTGCAAACATATTCCAGGTACTTAAGAATGAAATTATGGAAACAGCAATTAGGCCCGGCATTACCATCTGCAGACTTACGCGGAATAGCGCCTGGATATAGGTACAGCCGTCTATTCGTGCGGCATCCTCAACTTCAGCAGGAATTGCCTCAAAATATCCTTTCATAAACCAGGTTTCAAAAGGCAGGCGGAAGGTAAAGGACAACAGAATTAATCCTGTCTTTGTATCTAGCATTCCCAATGTGCTGAATTCGGAAAATAGGCCGATTAGTACAGGCCATCCGGGAAGTGCAATAATTCCTATAATTAGATAGAAAAAAAATTCATGGCCTTTGAACTGCAGTCTCGAAAAGGCGTAGCCTAAAAGAGGAGCAAACGACATAACTAAAGCTGTTGTTATAACAGATATAATTATAGAATTGAGGATTCCCTTCCTAAAAAGCCGCGCCGCACTTATTCCTCCCCCACCTCTAAACCCTTCTCCTTTAATAAGCACATTTTTATATGCATCGAGTGTAGGGTGATGCGGAATCCAGTGAGGCGGTTTGGAATAGAGTTCTGTTCTTGTTGAAATCGAGGATATTGCTATCCATAGAGGAGGCGCAACCGACCAGAAGAATATTAAAAGAACCATTACGGCAAGGAATATCTTTAAACTAACCGGCTTTCTCATTCCGCTTCCTTCTTAAAGCTCATCCTTATGTATATGAACGTGAGGAGAATTAAGAATAACCCGACAAGATATGCCATGGCCGAACCCTTGCCGAATCTGCCCATGTCGAAGGTTACCTCGTAGTTGTATATCATCGGAGTTTTAGTTGCCTCATCGAAACCTGTGAGTGCATATATCCCGTCGAAGACGCTGAAAGATGCTATTAGTGTAAGTATGACGGCGATTCCTCCGATTCTCCGTAAGGAGGCGATAGTAATATGGTAGAAACGCATAAATGCACCGGCGCCGTCTACCTTAGCCGCTTCGTATAGCTGCTCCGGTATGGACTGCAGGACACCTAAAAATAGTATTGTGATAAACGGGGTGTATCTCCATACAAACAAAAAAACGGCAAAGTTAAGAGCGATAAAAGGCTGTCTAAGCCAGAACTGGTACTCATGTATAATGCCTAATTGAAACAGCAGGCCGTTTAAAGCTCCGTAGTCACCGTTAAAAATCCACTTCCATAACTGTCCGTTGACAACAGGAGGGATTGCCCATGGTATAATAATAACCGCCCGCAGTATGCTTCTTCCCGGGAACTTCTCGTTTAAGACCATAGAAATTCCAAGCGAGATTAAAAGAACTGTTGTCGTGGCAATCGCCATAAAGTACGAAACCCTTAATACGGAAGAAAGGAAGACAGGGTCGCTTAAGACATTCCGGTAGTTCTTTAATCCGTAGAATCTTACTCTTGAGAGCTGTTTTATGTTGTATTTTAAAAAACTAAAGCGCAATGACTGGACAGCAGGGTAATATGCAAAAGCTATAAGCAGAATAACTGTTGGAATAATTATCACAAAGGCCAGGTGCTGTTTATTATCCAGCCATTCGGAAAGGTTCTTTTTCATACTTTTATTCTTTGTAAATAATTTTTTCCGAAGGTATGCAAAAACCAGCATACCTTCGGGATTCTGTTGCAGTACTTATTCGTATTCTTTTTTAAGTTTTTGCTGCTGTGCAATAAGTGCTTTTATTGCCTCATCGACTGTCTGTTCTTTTCTTGCAACTCTTACAAGGCCGTTTTTGAGTTCTGTCTCGAATTCGGCAAACCACGGCGTTGAATAGGGCAATGTAGTAACATACTTTGCCTGTTCGGCCATTACCTTATATCCGTCTATTTTGCCCTGATCACCAAGCTCTTTAAACAGCGATTTTAAAGCGGGAAACATACCGTTTGTGCTGTACATAAAATTCTGTGCATCTTCTGATATCATAAAATTAATGAATTTTAATGAAGCCTTGGGATATTTTGTATATTTGGATACTGCGAGGCCGGCCGGCAGTCCCCATGTATAGTGTTTTTCCGGCAGCAGGAGATAGCCTGCATTTGGAGCAACCTTAGATTTTTTGGGATTGTTGGATATTGCAAGAGAACCCTGCCATGCCTGGTGAAAGAGAGCCTGACCTGCCCAGAAGGAAGGGTGTGGATTGGGAGAAGTTAAACGTTCTGGTGATATCAGCCCTTCTCTATACCATTTTATTAATCTCGCATAAGCCTTATATCCAGGGCTGTCCGGGCTGCCGAAGGTTGGGTTCATATCACTGTCGAATAATTTGGAGCCTGTAGAAAGGGCAATTAGATACCATGACCAATGCCGAACTGCAAATGCCAGCGGGTATTCAAGAATGCCTTCCTTTTTAGTTTTTAAAGCTGCATTTTCAAAATCGTCCCAGGTTCTGATATCTTCACCTTTTAAGCCGATTTCTCCGAGTTTTTTCTTGTCGTAGTCTATCATAACCATCTGCTGGTATAGAGGTACACAGTAGGTTTTCCCGTCGATTTTAAAAGAGTCTCGTCCGTATATCTTATCAAAGGTTTCATCACTGACAAGTCCGTCCAGCGGACTGAGAATTCCTGCGCTTCCGAAAACCCCGAAGTGGCTTATCCCGACAAAAATTATGTCTGCAGGATTTACCTTTCCAGCGGCTGCAGTCATAA
>QNBI01000112.1 GCA_003641675.1 Spirochaetota bacterium
TCCATACTCTGCAATAAAAAACAGACCACTAAAAACGAGAATAGACCGTCCTATGGTCATGGAAGAGAAAGTATCACAGGTTTTAAATGACTAATCCTCCAAAATTATAATCTCGACACGTCTGTTTTTTGCCATGTTTTCCTCGGTATCATTGGGTGCTACAGGTTCCGTACCGCCTTTTCCCTCATAGAGCAGCCGTTTCGGTTTTATGCCTTGAGAAACCAGGTAGTCAACAATCTTTTTTGCCCGTTCAACAGAGAGTTTATGCTGACTCTCCTCCGTGCCGATGCGTGCAGTATGCCCGACAACGAGAAAGCTCCTACTCTTTATACTCTTAAGCGCCTCAGCAAGCGCTTTGAGTCTCGGCTTCTCTTCCGGAAGAATAATAGCCTTATCTGCAATAAAGTGAATTTTATTTAGAGTAAGCGCTACTCCTTCTTTCCGAGTTTCCACTTTAACATTTTTTATTTTTTTCTCTTTTATTGTCTTTGCAATACCCTCTGCAAGTTCCGTTCTGTTCATTACTGCTATACTGTTAAACCAGGTAAGGATAAACCCTTTAAAAGCCACAGAGGAACCCTTACCACAGCTTCCGCAGAACTTATAGTTCTCCTCCATCCTGTCCGACATAAAACTTATCTTCTCACCGGAAGAATTATAGTACAGGGTTACCACATGCTTTCCGGTTATTCTCTCTATCCGTTCATCCCCCAAAGGATCATCCCCCTGTCTGTATCGCATTGCGTACTGCGCTGTGATTACATCGTACTCTGTTCCTTTTTTTATCTGCTTCCCCACATAGCGGTACGCGCAGAGGAATTTTACATGGGTATATTTATTATCACGAAAAGGGTCAACAACACGGACACCAAAAGCACGCCATACAGCTCCGGGATAAAGCTTTTTTTCCGGAAATACGGGAAAACCCTGCACAGGAGGAAACGGCTGGGGTCTCCTGGCAAAGATAATTCCATTTTTGCCTATAGCAAAAGATACAGATATTTTGCTATCTATTTTTTTTGCTACATGTACATTGTTGTGCTTTGTCTCTTCAAATACATAAAAGTCCCCATGTACCATAGATACAGATGGATACTCTACAGATTCTACTCTATTCTTATCTCTGGAATGCCTTTCAAGCTCACCAGCTCTGTAGAATAATCCTGTAGTTTTCCCTTCCCCCACTTCCAGTATTCCGCGTACTTCTCTATAGGAAAGGCCGATAAATTTCCCGTTTTCGTACCTACGGAGATCCGACTTCTCTATAAGTTTAAACTTATCACCGGGAAAATACTGAACTCTAAACCGCTCGTCATCTGCAAAGGCGTGGTAAGAAATTAAACTAAACAGAGCCGCCAATATACAGAACAGGTCGACTTTTTTTATCATTTGTTAATCACCGCTGTTCTCTATGGAATCGGGAATGGGGTTGCCGGTAGTATTATGTAAAAGCAGTAAATAGTAGGTCCCTAAGAGAATCATACAAATATCTACGGCAAGTAGAACAATTTTCCCAATCCCCGTTAGGGGCAGGAGATGGATTATTAGAATTACAGCTAAAACTAAAGCAAGGATCCATGCTACCGCCGATGCAAAAATAAGTATATTTCTGCCAGTTTTCCCCTTTGCAGTGCTTCTTATCTGCCAGTAGGCAAAGTACAAGAATGCCGCCCCGATAATAACCCATAAATAATGGGGAAAAACCCTGGAGCCGAATAAAAAGTATTCGGTTTTTTCAGATAAAAAAAGAAACATAGTGCCTATGACTGCATCGATTAATGCATTCAGAGGGAAAATATACTTTAAGTAATTTTTAATGTTCATAGGTATATAATCTCAGTTTTTACTAAAATATACCATACAATGCTAATAAATAAATATTTTTCTTGCAATATATTACAAAGTATTGTTAAATATAAAAAAAATACGATAAAGGAGCTATTATGGCAAACGAAGTTCTTATTGTAGCCTCTAAGGTTAAAAGTTACATCAAGTCCAAAGCAGGTATGAATACCTCCGCTTCGGTAGCGGATGCCCTTTCAGCAAAGGTACGGGAACTATGCGACCAGGCAATAGAGAGCGCAAAAAAAGCTAAACGTAAAACAGTAATGGATAAGGATTTCTAAGTTAATACTGTATTTTCAAAAAAGAAATTTTACTCTTAAGTTATAAGTGAGGATTAATTTTATTTGTCTTTAGCAAAACGCAAAGGGTATCTAAGCTGGGATGATTATTTCATGGGTGTTGCGCTCCTCTCTGCACAGAGGAGCAAAGACCCGAATACTCAGGTGGGAGCCTGCATTGTAGATCCCAGAAATAAAATTGTCGGTGTCGGTTATAACGGTTTTCCGACAGGCATATCCGACGATATATTCCCGTGGGACAGAGAAGGGGACTTTTTAGATACAAAGTATCCATATATATGCCATGCTGAGCTTAATGCAGTGATAAATAAGATAAGCTCGGACCTATATAACTGCAGAATATATGTAGCTCTGTATCCGTGTAATGAGTGTGCAAAGGTCATTATACAATCCGGCATTAAAGAGGTTATATATCTTTCCGATAAATATGCCGATACAGACCCCGTAAAAGCTTCCAAACTTCTCTTTGACCATGCAGGAGTTAAGTACAGAAAGCTTATTCCAAAAGAAAAGTCAATTACTCTTTACTTCGGTTGATAAAAACACTAATTTAGTACTGTAAGACCGTAAATACAATAAAAAAGCAGAGACTCAGGGTAAAACCTACGTCGAAGCAGATATATCTTATAGAGGAGATACTATGAAAAAGAGAAAAATTAAGGACAATATATACTGGATGGGTTCGGTTGACTGGGACAGGCGTCTTTTTGACTCGCTTATCCCCCTGCCGGACGGCACTAGCTACAATGCATATCTTATAGAAGGAAATGAAAAAACAGCTTTAATAGATACAGTTGATCCTTCTTTTACCGAAGAACTTTTAAGCCAGCTTAGCGGAATACCTAAGCTCGACTATGTGATTTCACTTCATTCCGAGCAGGACCATTCCGGTAGCATTCCGAATGTACTGAAAAAATATCCCGATGCAAAGGTTATTACAAGCCCAAAAGCAAAGGGGTTGCTTATGGATCAACTGCAGATTCCTGAAGAATATTTTATTACAGTAGCCGACGGAGAAGAGATCTCACTTGGCAAAAAAACTATAAAATTCATCTATACCCCATGGGTACACTGGCCGGAAACAATGGTAGCATATCTTAAAGAGGATAAAATCCTGTTCAGCTGCGATTTTTTCGGTTCCCATATAGCAACAACAGACCTTTACGTTTCCGATGAAACGCGTGTTTACGAAGCGGCTAAAAGGTACTATGCAGAAATAATGATGCCCTTTAGAAATGTAATTAAAAATAATATCGAAAAAATATCCTCCTATGATATTTCCATGATAGCCCCCAGCCACGGGCTTATTTATCCGAAACCGTCGTTCATTATAGATGCTTATAAAGACTGGATACAGGGGTCCCCAAAAAACACTGTAGTTTTACCCTATATTTCCATGCACGGAAGCACAAAACGCATTGTGGATTATTTCGTTGCTTCCCTTGAGGAGAAGGGCGTAAGGGTTGAACAGTTCAATCTGGCTGTCACAGATATCGGAAAACTTGCAATGGCCATGGTAGATGCTGCTACAATAGTTATCGGCACTCCGACTATTCTTGTAGGGCCTCATCCTAATATTGTCTATGGCGCATACCTTGCAAATGCTTTGCGGCCAAAAACCAAATTCCTCTCTATAGTCGGGTCCTACGGCTGGGGCGGTAAAACAGTGGAAATACTGGCAGGAATGATTCCCAATTTAAAGGTGGAAATTATAGAACCTGTCCTATGTAAAGGGCTGCCCACCGACGACGATTTTAAAGCCCTTGATAAATTGGCGGAGAAAATTGCACAAAAACATAGAGAAGCGGGGATAAAATAGCTTCTAAAATTGGACAGATTCCCCTGCTTTAATTTTTTTACACCAAGTCATCATTCACAGGCAAAGGTAATGTTGATATTCGGGTAAGTTTCACATAATTTATTTTATTGTTGCCTTGATTGACACCTTAAAAGGTTTAAGAATATAATCTTTTCCAAAAAAGGAAGGGGAAGCAGATGGGATCTGGTGGTCTCCGCGGTCTTCAAAACCGTTGGCTGCACAGCTGCAGCGGCAGGTTCGATTCCTGCCTCTTCCGATATAAATATGCATTCAGTACAGGAAAAACACAACAGTGCCTATTCACATCTTCCCCAAATAGGGAAACTTCTGGAAACACCGCAGCTTAAAAAGTGGTTTCCTTTAATTACTCGGCCGTTCACCTCTAAAATAGCTTCCCAGACAATTTCGGATATCAGATTAAGTAAAAATGCAAAAAACACCAGTGAGCGGGAAATAATTAAAGAGATTGAAAAACGATGCGCAGAGGCTAGCCGAAGGCGGATTATTAAAGTAGTAAATGCCACGGGAATAATCCTCCACACTAATATGGGGCGGTCTCCGATTCCGACCGATGTATGGAACAAGGCTGCAGCCATAAACACAGGCTACTCTAACCTTGAGCTTAACTTAAGTACCGGTAAAAGAGGTTTAAGAAACGGCTTAATCCCTGAACTTCTTTCAATTCTGACAGGGGCAGAAGCATCTCTCGTTGTAAACAACAACGCTGCTGCCGTTTTTTTAATTCTCTCTACAATTGCAAAGGGAAAGGAGGTAATTGTTTCAAGAGGAGAACAGGTACAAATCGGAGGAGGTTTCCGAATTCCTGAAATACTTAAACTCTCCGGGTCGAAACTTGTTGAAATAGGTACAACCAATATAACAACTCTTTCCGATTATAAAAATGCTCTTACAGAAAATACCGCACTCATTCTTTTAGTTCACAGGTCCAACTTCCGTATCCGGGGTTTTACTAAAAGACCGTCCGTTTCCGATATTGCATCTATTGTCCCTAAAGGGATTGTTATAGCGGTAGATCAGGGCTCCGGAAACATTACAGAGAACATTCCCGGGGAAATAAAAGCGGAACATTACCTTAAAAACGGCGCAGAATTAGTCTGCTTTTCCGGTGACAAGCTGTTTGGAGGTCCACAGGCTGGTATTATTACGGGGAAAAAAGACCTTATCCAGAAACTGTCCAAAAATCAGCTCATGCGCGTTTTCCGACCGGGAAAAACAATCTTCTCCCTGCTCGAAGAAATATTAATCCGGAAAATGAACGGAGAACTTAACGGGCATGCAGAAAACATACTAAACCTTTCCATTGCTGAACTTAAGCAAAGGGGTAAAAAACTCATTAGAGGCTTAAATCGCAGGTATGTAGACTTAATAGATTCTTTAATTTCAACGGGAGGAGGGAGCGCACCGGACGAATTATTCCCATCCGTTTCTGTAGAGATTAAAACTCCCGATAAACCGGACCGCACCCTGAAAAAACTAAGAGAGCTCGATATTCCCATAATTGGAACTATTTCAAATGACAGAGTTCTTTTAAACCTTGCAACCATTTTGCCGCAGGAACTTCCAATTGTCCGATCCGCCATTAAGGAATTACTAAAGGAATACGTAGAATGATGCACATAGTAGGAACTGCAGGGCATGTCGATCACGGCAAAACAGAACTTATTAAAGCAATGACGGGGGTCAATACAGACAGGCTGCCGGAAGAAAAAAAAAGGGGTATGACAATAGATTTGGGGTTTGCTCATTTTCCGGGTGATGACGGGCAGATAATAGGTGTTATTGATGTACCGGGGCATGAACGCTTTATCCGGAACATGGTTGCCGGCGCATGGAGTCTTAACTGTGCACTCTTAACAGTTGCTGCTAACGAAGGGTGGATGCAACAGTCAACAGACCATACAGAAGTCCTTGCTGCAATGGGGATAGAAAAGATTATAGTCGTAGTTACAAAAACAGATCTGGCAGAAAAGACCCAGATAGAGCTGGTTACAGAAGAAGCGGTATCAAGAGTTAAAGAAATTACGGGACTGGTGCCGGAGAAAATAGCAGTATCCGCAAAAACAGGCCGCAATATCGAAAAATTAAAAAGACTCATAATAGAAATACTAAAAAGCGTTCCCGTAAACCGCAGAGACTTTCCCTATATTTATATTGACAGAGTGTTTACCATAAAGGGAACCGGTACTGTTATAACGGGAAGCCTTGCAGGCAATACTATTAAAAAAGACGAAGAACTTATTGTTCTACCGCAGAATAAAAAAATAAGAATCCGTGGTATCCAGTCCTACTATTTCGAATTGGAAGAAGCAGAGCCGGTTTCCAGAGTTGCTCTTAATATTACAGGTTTAAAGAAAGAAGAACTAAAGAGGGGTAATATAATAACTTCTCCCAATTCAGCTTTTACAAATGAAAAAGAGTTTATCTCCAGTATTAAATATCCTGAAATATCAGGGTCTAAAAAGGCAATTATTAAAAACCACTCCGAGGTGGAGATTGCCGCTGGAACTGATCATCTGCCTGCTATTGTTCACTTTATCCATAAAAGTAAGATTGCCCGGATTATTTTAAACAGAGAAATTCCTCTGCTCTATAACCAGCCATTTCTTATTATCCGTCATGGAGGAAACACCATTCTCGCAAACGGCCGTGTTCTTTTTAAAGGGTATATGGAAAAAACATTAAGAGCAAAACTGCCCGGACTGTTTTCCGCCATACCGGGAAAAACCGGCGACAAAGATCTTTTTGCCCTTCAACTTAAATTGTACGGATATATCAGGAGAAATGTGGGTTTCACGGCTGAATTTCCAAAATCGGACTATGTGCCGGTAGGCAGCTGGATTTTTTTAAAAACTAAACTTAAAGAAGTAGAGGAGGAAATATTAA
>QNBI01000113.1 GCA_003641675.1 Spirochaetota bacterium
TGTTTTTAATCCTCTCATGCGAAAAGAAACCTTTATGCAGGAAGCTTATCATCTGGAAAATAATAACGGCAGTATTAATATCGTAGGTGTTGTTTTTAATGAAATGAAAGGCGCCTATTCCAACCCGGATTCAATTGCGGGAGAATTTGCGTATCGTTCTCTATTTCCTGATAATGAATACAAATATGATTCCGGAGGTGAACCTTCGGCAATACCGGATTTAAGCTATGAAGAATTTGTTGAATTCCATAAAAAGTACTATCATCCGTCCAACTGTAAAATATTTCTCTACGGAAACATAAGTACAGAGAGGCATCTCGATTTTCTTGAAAAGAATTTTTTATCTGAATTTGCCATGCAGAAGAATAATATTACGATTAAAAACCAGAAAAGATGGAGCAAACCAATTAATCTGGAAAAGACATACCCCGTTAAAGAAACGGCCGGAGGAGCAGCGAAAGACGGAAGAGGTTTTAAAAATAAAACAACGGTGCTCATAAACTGGCTCACAGTCTCTGCAACGGATCCCTACAAAGTTCTCATTATGGAAGTACTTGAAGAAATACTTATTGGAAATGCCGGATCCCCGCTTAGAAAGGCTCTGGTGGAATCCAGACTCGGAGAAGATTTATCTCCTGTATCCGGTCTTGAAAGTGAAATAAAGGAACTTGTGTTTTCTGTGGGTTTACGGGGTACCGATCCGGATAAAGCAGAAGAGATAGAAGAGCTAATCTTTAAAATATTAAATGAAATATCTAATATAGGGATAGATAAAACAATAATAAATGCAGCCATGCACAGTGTCGAATTTAACAATCGGGAGATAAGAGGCGGCGGATCTCCCTATGCATTAAGACTCATGAGAAAAGCTCTGCGCGGGTGGCTTCACGGCAGGGAGCCTGACTCAACTCTTATTTTTAATCCCTACATCGAGAAGCTTAAAAAGAAAGTAAATGAGGATAACCATTTCTTTGAAAAGATAATTAGTGAATTGCTTCTTGAAAATACTCACAGGAGCAGGCTTGTTGTACGGCCCGATAAGAGGGATTTAATAAGTGAAGATATTAATAAAAAGGTAAGAAAAATAGAGAAAAAATTGTCAGAAAGTGATTTAGCGAGACTGGAAGAAAAAAATAGAATATTACGTGAGTACCTTGCAAAACCGGATGCCCCAGAGGCTATTGGCAAACTTCCTGTTTTAAAGCTTAAAGATGTCCCCTCCAAAGTGCAGATTATTCCATGCGATACAGCAGATTTAAAGGACAGAGTAAAATATTATTTTCATAATATATACACAAATGGAATTGTTTATGTTGATATTGCTGTGGATGTGAGTGATTTGCCGGAAGAAATAGCCATATATCTTCCTGTATTCGGTAGGGCTGTATGTCGATCTGGTATAGAAGCAATAAGCTATAGTGATATGGCGTAGATGCTTGCATTAAAAACAGGAGGTTTTTATGCCGTAGAGGAGGCGTGCAGTATTTTAGGCAGGCGAGATAATGAAGACAATTCTGTGATTCGGGAAAGTAACCGCTATATCTTTTTTCGTGTGAAAACTTTAAAGGAAGATTTAAAGGAAACCTTAAAACTCGTAGGCGATCTTTTAACAGGCGCTGATTTTAAGGACATTAAAAGGCTAAAGGATATAGTAATAGAACTGCGCAATGATATAAAAAGCGCACTCATTCCGAACGGACATTACTTTGCTATGCTCAGAGCGGGGAGCATGCAGACTAAGGCAAATAGGAACGAAGAAATATTAAAAGGAGTCACTCAACTTCTCTTTTTAACAGAGATGGCACAGGATATTGACAGTTCTATTGAGGTTTTGTCTAATAATTTGTGTACACTCCGCGATTTTATTATAAATAAAAAGCGCCTGTCTTTAAATGTGACTTCGGATATTAAAGAGTTTAATTATATAAAAGAAGAGATTGTGGAGTTCGTTTCCGATATAGGTGAAGGGAACGGGGAGAAGAGCATAGATGCCTTCGGTAATCCTTCTGTAAATATAGATGGTCTGCTACCAAAAGATAGAACCGAGGCTGTAGCTATTTCTTCAAAGGTAGGCTATGTGGCAAAGGTTCTGCCCGCAGCGTATTATGAAACCAAACTATCTGTTTATGAGTCTGTTCTTGCTCATGTGCTGAAAACAGGGTATTTATGGGAAAAAATACGTATGGAAGGAGGAGCCTATGGAGCATTTGCCGTCCACTCAGGAGTAGAGGGCACTTTTGCCTTTGGCTCATACAGAGATCCGAATATAAACTCTACACTTAAGGGGTATTTAAAGTCTCTGGAATATTATAAGAAAGAGCAAGCTTCATCCGAATCCATTAAGAGAGCAATTATAGGAACTGTGGGAAGGGATGAAAAACCGATAGATCCGGGAGAAAGAGGTCTTGTAAGTCTAAAAAGAAAACTATATGGAATAGACGATAAGCTAAGGCAGTATAGAAGAGAAGTAATAATAGGTATTAAGCCCGCAGATATTTCAGCCGCTGCTTCGGCTCTGCTTGCTCGGTATAACGAGGGCACGGAAGTTGTCATGGCAAGCAGAGATTTAATTAACTCAGAATCTGGCGAGTATAATAAATTAAAAGAAAATATTATAGAAATATCCTAGACAGCAGGTATAATTTAAATACTTGATATTTCATTGATTATTTTAGGAAGACTTATCCAAATAAAACAAAAAAGAGACCTTTTAAACGAGGTCTCTTTTATATATATTTATCAGACGGCTGCCCGTCCTGCTGTCTAATTATTAATGTTTATTAATTTAGGTTTGGCGGCAGGTTTTTTAGCAATTAAGATTCTTAATAGGCCGTTTTTAAACTCTGCCTTTATATTTCCACGATCAACACCTTCCGGCAGTGTAAAACTTCTGGAAAATGACATTTTATGCCTTTCTTTTAGGATATAGCCCTTCTTTTTTTCATCTTTTTTTTCTTCTTTTCTGGAGCTTAATGTAAGTAAATTACCATCGACCTTAAGTTCTATATCCTTATCTGTTAATCCGGGTAATTCGGCTTCCATTACATATTTGTCTTTCTCTTCTACAATATCGACGGAAGGATAGTTGAAGTTAAAATTAATATCATCATCGAAAAATCTATCAAGGATTCCATCCCAATCGAATAGGGAAAGAGCGTTTGGATTATATTTAACAAGTTTCATTTTGAACCTCCTAAGCTTTTATCTTTCTCTGAAAATAGTAAAGCAATATCTGTGCCAAATATAGAGAATTATAATTACTGGAATCATAGGGAATTAGAGCTATGCCAGTTTTCTTTCTAATAATAGTTATTAGAAAAAGTATCATAATGACACACTGTGAAAATAAGCAAATTAAGATGGGTAATACTGACACAATAAAATACATTATTTTTTTTAAACTAACTGAATATAAAAAGCTTATTGGACTTTACATCTTTTAGAAATTGGTCTTTTATAGTATCTTCTGATTTGATAATTTAAGTAAATATAAGGATAACCGGATGAACCTTGAAGCATTTGTACTTGGTACAGGCGGAATGATGCCTCTTCCAAACAGGAGTTTAACATCTATTCTTCTTCGAAGAAACGAAGAACAGCTTCTATTTGACTGTGGAGAGGGTACTCAAGTTTCTCTTAGAAGGCTTAATTTAAAGTGGAAAAAAATAACAGCGGTCTTTATTTCTCATACTCATGCAGATCATATAACCGGCCTTCCTGGTATTTTAATGCTTTCATCACAGGTTGAACGGGAAGAGCCTCTGTATATAATCGGACCTCCTAAAATAAAAGAGTATGTGGAGGCTAACAGAAAAATACTCGATATGTTCATTAACTATGAGGTTATAGTTAATGAAATTACAAAACCCGGCGTTGTTTTTAGTACAGAAGAGTTTAGCATTAATGCTTTTAAGCTTCTCCACTCAAAACCCTGCATGGGTTATACTCTCGAAGAAAAAGAACGTCCCGGAGTATTTTATCCTGAAAAAGCTATAAAATTAGGTATTCCGAGAGGGCCTTTGTGGTCAAAGCTGCAGGCTGGAAATGATGTTACGCTTAATAATGGCAGAGAAATTACGCCTTCACAGATTATGGGCCCAAAAAGAAGGGGGCGCAAATTTTCCTTTGTTACCGATACAGCCCTTGTAGATACAATTACGGAGAATGTAAATAATTCAGATCTCTTTATCTGTGAAGGTATGTTTACAGAGGATCTTAAAGAAAGTGCGAAGGAAAAAAAGCATTTAACAGCTATTCAAGCTGCTTCTATTGCCAGGAAAGCTAATGTCGGTAAGTTAGGATTAATTCATTACAGCCCCAGATACACAGAACGTGACCTTAAAAAGTTGCTTTCGGAGGCAAAGAGTATTTTCCCGGAAAGCTTTTTAACCAGGGAACTGCAGGCGATTGATATTCCATATATTGACATGTAACCATTATAAGGATTAGTTTGTTAAAAACATGCGGAGGGTAAAGTATGATTGTTGCATCGGATTTAGGTAAACTCTACGGCTCTATTGAAGCAGTCAAGGGTATCTCCTTTAACATTGAAAAAGGGGAAATTGTAGGTCTCCTTGGCCCTAACGGGGCGGGGAAAACGACTATTATGAAAATATTGACCTGTTATATGTTTCCCTCTTACGGAGATGCCAGTGTAAATGATTACAATATTTTCACAGATCCGCTTAAAGTGAAACAGTCCATAGGATATCTGCCGGAGAATGCCCCTCTATATCCGGATTTAAATGTGATTGAATATCTCGAATTTATGGCGGATGCGAGGGGTTTAACAGGTGCAAGCAGAAAAGAAAGATTAGAGTACGTTCTGGATGCCTGCAGCATAGAAGATGTTGCATACAGAGGAATTGGGAAGCTATCCAAAGGTTACAGGCAAAGAACCGGACTTGCTCAGGCAATTATTCATGACCCGGAAATATTAATTCTGGATGAACCTACCACCGGCCTTGATCCTAACCAGATTATTGAAATACGTGAACTTATAAAAAAGTTGGGAAAAGAAAAAACAGTTATTCTTTCAACTCATATACTGCAGGAAGTAGAGGCAACCTGCGGCAGAGTTTTAATCTTAAACGAGGGGAAAATTATAGCTCGGGGTACGACAGAAGATATAGGAAGGGAAATGAAAGGCGAAGTGCTCCTCGATTTAACATTAAAAGGAACAAATTTGGAAAATGCGGATAAATCACTTGTTTCCCTGTCTGGCGTTAAAAAAATACTGAACAGTAAAAAGGTTGAAGATACCAAGAGAAATTTCCATCTCTCTCTGACTCCGCAGGCAAATGCAGAAGAAGAGATATTTGACTGGGCTGTTTCCAATGGCTATAAAATTACAGCAATGATACCCGAAAAATTCAGTCTGGAAGATATATTTATTAAACTAACACACGAAGGAGGAGAAAATGCCAACTAATGTTTCCAGCATTGTAAAAAAGGAATTAAAGTCATACTTTAATTCACCTATCGCATATGTAGTTGTTTCTGCTTTTCTGTTATTTACATCTATATGGCTATTTTATCTCCAGAGCTTTTTTGCAAATAATACAGCTTCATTAAGAATCTACTTTGCTGTAATACCAACCGTTTTTATTATTCTGCTACCCGCATTAACCATGCGTTCATGGGCGGAGGAGAAAAAACTAGGCACAATAGAGCTCTTAATGACATTACCATACAGAGAAGAGCAGCTGGTAATAGGTAAATTTCTAAGCACATTTGTTCTTCTCTTAATTATGATTATATTAACCCTGCCAATTCCTATTATGTTAAGCGCACTGGGTAATTTTGACTGGGGGCAGATCGCAGGTGAATATTTAGGCGTTCTGTTAATTGGAGCCGCAGGTATTGCAATTGGCCTGTTTGTGTCATCCATTGCTACGAATCAGATATCCGCATTTGTTGTAACACTCCTCATTCTACTGCTTCTCACTTTAATTAATGCAGTTAACTCCATAGCAAGTATTCCATTGTGGATGACTTCTGTATTTAATTATCTGTCGCTTGGCTATCACTTCGAAAGTTTTAGAAAAGGACTTATAGATACAAGAGACTTAATATATTACGTTCTTATAACCGGCCTGTTCCTCTACATAAACGTCAAAGTGCTTATATTTAGAAAATGGATGTGAGGGTAGCAAGAATGCACAAAAAAACAAAAGAAATAATAGTTTTTATAGTAATTATTCTAATTTTTATTTTCGCAGGTCTGGATAGTACGCTTTATTTTTCAAGAATAGATTTAACATCTAATAAAGTTTTTACGATATCTAAAGTTTCTAAGAAGCTTTTTACCGAAATCCCGGATAAAGTTCATATAACCTATTTTGTATCGGATAAACTAAGGCAGCTGTACTCTTTCCCAGGCAAGATTGAGGATATGCTTAACGAATATTCAGCCTACTCGAGAGGTAAAATAATAGTTAACATAATAGACCCGGTGAAATCAGGGAATTCGAAACGGGCAGAGCAACTTGGTGTGTATCCGCAGCAGATAGAAGTTGTGGAAAAAGATCAGCGCAGCGTTGCCATGGTTTATTCCGGTATTGTAATTCAGTACCTGGACAGGCATGAGACTTTACCCGTTGTTTCCCAAACTGCCACTTTGGAGTATGAACTTACCTCAAAAATTAAAAAGGTAGTTACAAATGAGCATAAAAAAATAGGGATAATAGTAGGGAGTCCGCAGAGGAACTACAATCAGGATTATGGATTGTTAATTAATCAGCTCTCACAGCAGTATGAAGTGGAGGAAGTACAGAAGGGAAAGACAATTCCTGCAGATCTCTCTGTACTGTTTGTTATTGGAAA
>QNBI01000114.1 GCA_003641675.1 Spirochaetota bacterium
AAATATCCTTTTTTTCAATACCGTTAACCTTTCACATCATTAATATCTTCTCTATTTCACATTAAGAAGAGGAATCTGCGCAAAAGCATCCGGCGGCAGACTATCCGCGTCTGTCTTATGGGAAACAGGATACTTAGACAGTATTTCTTCCTGGGCAGGCTTTTCACCTTTAGGCCAGATTAAGTCCACTATCCGTGTATGATTGGTATCATCGGGCGCTCCGCCCATTCTCCACTGTTCTGCTGTTTTCTTAACGTCCCTCACCCGCCGTACGCCCGGAGAGGGGAAACCCTCCTGGCTCAGAAGTGCGCATGCATAACCCCACTTCGAAGGCTGTATATCTTTACCCTTTTTACCCAGAGCGTCTTTTAAAACCTTTACCGTAACTGTTCTGTTTTTAGAATCCACAATAATCTTTACAGGCGTTCCCGACACCTCTACCGGTTTTCCCGACTTATCCGGTTTAAGCAGCTTCTGTTCCCATCCTTCCACCCATACTGCATATTCCCAGCCGTCGCCTTTTTTAAGCGCCGCATTTCTGCCTTCCAGAAGTTTTCTGGCTCCTGTACCTTTTCCCGGATCTTCATCTATATAAATATCAAAGGTCTGCAGAGAAAGCTTTATCCCTGAGCCCCATGGATTTTCCAAAGGGCCGTGTATTTTTATTTTAAATATGAGATACTTGTCGTTCTGTGCAATAATAAAATCTTCTGCATCAAAAACGGAGGGTTTAAAAACTTTATCTGTAGCATAGACATAGCTTCCGGGACCATGGTCATCGCCTATGGGGTCCCGAACTTTGAGTATAACTTCTGATGTCCCCAGTTCAGGAACAATACAGAGGGCAGGACCCTTAGCCGGAAACCTAGCTGTATAATGAGATCGCTCGTGCAGTACCGCCTGTATTTTAATACTATCCCCGGCTTCGATATCTCCCATATAGCTGAAAGGAATGCCAATCTCTACCAGATTACCTTTAGAGTTTATCCCGGTATTTTTAAGTTCTGCAATTTTTTCCCATTGCCCGTATTTGCCAACAGCCCACAGATAGATTTTATAACCGCTGTTTATATTCCCGGTTTCTCCCCCGAATTTACCACTGGTTTTACCTCCTATTTCGCCCCCGGATTTATCCCCGGAATTATTTTCTGTTTCGGCAGGTGAAATTTCGATAAAATAACCCGCCCGGAAATCCAGCATAACCTTTTCCCTATTATCTCCGTTTAGCGCAGGAGTAAATGCTTTCCCATCTTTCTGAGACGGAGTGGAAAAATAGATCTGGGCGCCATTGGCTGTGCCGGCGGCGATTCTATTTTTAAAGTCGATTCTAAAGTACAAATTTCCGACATCAAAGCCGGCATAGAAGCCTTTAACATACTTATTATCTATACCGTAGTAACATGCCTTTTCCCATTCCCCTGCCGATACCCTGCCGTCTATTTTAACTTTGGATAGGTCTGTAATATTTCTGTCCGCTTTAACTGCGCTTTTGGGAATTATAGGTACAGTTAAAAAATCCGGAACAGGGTCGCCGAGAGTGGTGTAGACGTTCTTTAAAAGAAACCTGTAATTGGCATCGAAGTAGGAATCATCACCAGAGTCCTGATCCTTTCCGTACCACCAGAACCAGTCGGACCCCTCTGCTAAGTACATAAAGTCAAAGGCTCTATCCAGCTTATCTTTTGGAGCGGTCCTCTTTTTATACATGTCGAACTGAGCAAGGTGCTTCCTGACCTTTCCCAAATAATCCCACGCCTCATTTTCCTCTGGTTCCCCTATCCATGTTGCATAGTCTGAGCTGAACCATGCACCGGGCCATAAATTCTTAATGGTACGCTGGTCGGGAAACTTTTTCAGGTAATCCGTTACCGTAATCGTTATTATTGTTCTGCTTTCGGAAAGCTTATGGTAAAGTCCGTTAAGGAAAGCCTTTCCGTCGTTATGATAGTATTCCCATGCATTTTCGCCGTCCAGAATAACACTTACAAGGTGGGGGCCCTTAGCTCCGTCGAATTTAAGTTTCTCCCTTATACTTTCCAGCCTGTTCATAAAATCATCCGCAGCCTGTTCGCCGGAAGTCCCTGAATATTCAAAACCGATTAAATCGGAGAGTCTGTTGTCTCTAAAGACAATACCGACTTTTCGCCCGTCCATTGTGCTTACATAGTAGGGCCTGTAAAGATCATCAGCCCTGTCCACCAAATCTCTGCCGCTTCTTGTAAAGCTCCCTATTCCCAGTGATTTTGCCAAAACTTGTTGCCCGGAAGCCATCCATTTATAGCCTGCATCTGCAACAAGCTTTACTATGGGCTGAGCTACTGCCCCTTCTGCAGGCCACAGACCGACAGGTTTTCTATCATAGTGTTTTTCATATACCGAAACACTTAAACGGAGCTGGCCAATTGCATCCTGCGGGTAGGAAAACCGCTTCGGAAGCTTCACTCCCGGATCGCCTATTTTAGCAAGATCGCTGTTGTAAATTAGCGGGAGAATTGGATGTGCATAAGGCGTTGTTATAACCTCGATTCGCCCCTTATTCAAAAGCTTTTTATATTCCGGTATAACAGAATCTATTACATCCCTAACTTTTTTAAACAGGAGTTTTTTATCTGCTTCGGAAAAGCCCTTTCCCTTTTCCACAAGCCTGTTAAGAGGAGCCTGTGAAAGGAAATCAGGGTCGAACCATGCGAGGTTAAACAGAACCTGAAGGTCCCGGAAATCCTGTACAGAATAGCTTTTCAAAGCGGAATCTATCTCCGCATCACTTGCCCCTCCGCGTTTTTTAAGGAGTTCTGTATACCCTGGAAACTTGCCTATTAAGTTCTTGTAGTTTGCATCGAAAAACCTTCTTAAGATGAAACGCTTATCACTCTCTGTAAGAGAAGAAGCCGGCTTTTCTGCAAGCACCCAGTAGATATCCCTTGCTCCGTTTTTATAATCGTCAAGCTGTTTAATAAGTACCGGTGTTAAGTTAAAGGTTACCTTTACTTTCGGATACTTTTCGAGCATTTGAACCATATCGTAGTAATCCTTTGTTGCATGTACCCTTACCCAGGGCCTTGTATAAATACCGGTAGCGGGGTCTTTGGAGTAGAGAGGCTGATGCTGATGCCAGATGATATTAAGATAAAGGGGGTTACCTGTTTCCGCACCAGCACCGCCGGCTTCTTTACTTCGTACTATCTCCTTAAAACCGCTGCAGGAAACAAATAGAAGTACTACAGGCAAACTAATGAGTATTAAGAGTTTAGCCATCTTCATTACACTATCCTTTGACCGAACCCAGTGTAAGCCCGGATATAAGCCACTTCGATGAAAAGAGGAAAAGAGTCATTACGGGTATTGCTATCATAATAGAAGCAGCCGAGTATGCACCCCACTCCGTCTGGAACTGGCCCTGAAGACTCTGAAGCCCAAGCGTCCATGTGTACATGGTTTCTCTCTGCAGCATTATTCGTGCAAGAAGAAAGTCATTCCATGCTGCCATAAAGTTAAAGAGAAAAACAATTGCCAGGGCAGGAGTAGATAGAGGCAGTACAATACGGTAGAACGACGAAAGTTTGGAAAGTCCGTCTATTTCCGCCGCCTCCTCAAGCTCAACAGGGACGGTATCGTAGTAACCCTTTAATATCCATATGCTAAAAGGTATGGAGCTTACAGAGTAGGCAAATACAAGCCCTTTGTATGTATTAATAAGATGCAGCCGCGCCGCAAGAATATATATTGGTATCATAAGCATTGCAGCGGGTATCATCTGTGTGGCAAGGAGAAAAACAAGTCCCGGTCCCCGCCCCGGAAACCTCCACCGGGAAAAGGCATATGCAGAAGTGGACGCAAGTATTACACCCACAATCGCCGTAGTAATTGTAATGATAGAACTGTTCCAGAGCCATAGAAAGAAGTTCTTATCAAATAGAACTTCCCGGTAATTATCGAGGGTTGCATCCTTAGGAATAATGGCAAGTGACGTGGATAAAAGTCTGTCGCCCGGCCTTAGAGAAACCGAAAGAATTCTAAGGGCGGGATAGATTGCGATAACACATGCGAAAATTAAAACGGTGTGTATTACTATTCTTTTAAAGGGGCTGTCCCCTTTTGATCTGTAGAAAAAACTTTTTCTTCGGCTTTTATGATGTATAATGTATTCATTAGATCCGCTTATTTCATTACCGCTCATTTTTCATATACCCCCTTTAACCCTCCTGTAGTGCGCATGTACAGAACGGCAAAAATAAAGAGAACGAGAAAGATTACAAAGGCGAACGCAGCTGCAAAACCGTACCTGTTGTACTGGAAAGCAGATCTGAACAGGGCTGTTACAAGAATATCTGAAGTTTCCAGTTCATTTTCGTTGATAAAAAAGGGAATATTAAAATTATTAAAGGTCCAGATTGTTCCGAGAATAACAGCCGGCGCCATAACAGGCCGCAGCATAGGAAGTGTAATCCTCTTAAAGCTGTCCCAGGGCGATGCTCCGTCTATTTCTGCAGCTTCGTAGTACTCCCGGGATATACTCTGGAGCCCTCCTAAAAGAATTACCATCATAAAGGGTACTCCAAGCCATATATTTGTGATATTCATAGCCACAAAGTTCCAGAAAGGGCTTGTTTTCCATTGTATAGCAGATAGCCCGATTCTCCCCAGCATAATATTGATAAAACCGTACTCGTAGTGAAACTCTCCGCGCCATGTCAGCGCTGCAATAACCTGCGGTATAGCCCATGGAATTACGAGAATTGTTCTGTAAAATCCCCTTAGTTTCATAGGCCTGTTAAGAAGAATGGCCAAGCCCAGTCCCAAAGAAACATGAAAACTAACCTGGATTGCCGTCCATAGAATAGTACGCAGCAGAAGCGGAAAGAACATAACCTGTTTTAAGACAGGCTCGGTAAATATCAGCCTAATATTGTTCCACCCGAGAGCGAGGCTGAAAGAAGGGTTTTTAAAGTGGCGGAGGCTCATATTGCTGAATGCAAGCCTAAACTCGTAGAGAATTGGGTAAACAACAAGCATTAAAAGTCCTACGGCAGCCGGTGCAAGAAGCATGATCGGAAGTGCATATTTATTCTTTAAAATGACCTTTAATAAAACATACAGAACAAACTCAACTGCAGCAGAAGCAGCTAAAATTACAAGTACGGTCGAACCGACCTGGCCGAGACTGTTCTGTATCACCGTTAAATTGAGAGATTTCATAATCACTCCCCGAATATTACATATATAAACAGAGGAACAGGTATTAAAAGCCTGTTCCCCGGTTATTTAATTTACTGCTGTGATTTTATACAAGCTTCTGCTGCTTTCTGCATAGCTTTTGCAGCATCTTCCGGTGATTTTTTATCCGCTAAAACAGCCTGCATTTCCGGTTTCATAGCATCCCAGTTGCATCTCATCTCTAAGACAGTGGGCATAGGAGTGCCTACCAGCATCTGGTCGGCAGAACCTTTAAGTATAGGATCGCTCTTAATAACAGGGTCATCGAGAGCAGATTTTAGAGCAGGAAGACGGGAGAGTTTTTTAATCATGTCGACCTCGTTGGCCTTATCGGTTGCAAATGCGATAAAGCCTTTTACAGCATCGAGCTTTGCTCCGGAGAGGTCTTTCGGTATCATAAAGAAAACCCCGCTGGTATAAGGCTTTGGCCACATTCCTGTAGAGGACACCTTCGGAATTCTCGCTACTCCGAGGTTGTCGCCGAGAGCTTTTTTATAACCACCTAGCGACCAGTCGCCGTTAATAATCATAGCAGCTTTTCCCTCTTTAAAAAGGGTATCTGCTCCGTTATAATCGCTCTCTGCAGGAATAATTTTATATTTGTACTTCATGTCGTGCAGGAATTTAAGGGTGGCAACCATCTGCGGGGTATTAAGAGTCGGGGTTTCGCCGTCGCTTGCAAAGACCTTTCCGCCGAAACCGCCGAGCCATGGAACAAGCCAGAAAGGCTCTGTCTGGTTCCATACCAGTGCATACTGATCGCCGTGTGTGAGCTGTTTTCCGACTTTCATTAATTCATCGGTATCCTTGGGCGGATTGGCGATTAGAGATTTGTTGTACAGAAGCATTAACTGGTTCCCATTGGATATGGGCACGCCCCATGTCTTCCCGTTGAGCTTTACAGCATCTAGCGCTGATTCAACGTACTGGCCTAGATTAAAGAGCCCGTCAACAGGTTTAATGAGGTCTGCTGTTGTAAACGGGCCTGCATGATCACTGACTGTCCACAACAGATCCGGCGGGGACCCCGCAAGACTTGCTGTCTGGAAATCTTCGCGTAAAGCTTCTACATCCTTATTAACTACCTCAAATGTTACATTCTGGTGAGCTTCTGTAAAAGCATCTGCAAGAGCCTTTACATACTGAAGCCCTCCGTCTGCTTCCCCTTCTTTTGTCCACAGTGTAATGGCAACTGGCTGAGCCGCCGCCTTTTTGGTCGCTTTCTGGCCGGTGGCTTCCTGTTTGCCTCCTGCAAATGCCAGAGAGGCAAAAATAGCCAGGCCGAGAAGAACTGCAAGGATTTTTTTCATTGTACTCCTCCTTCGATAGGTTAATTTTCCCCGAATATCGGGTATCGGGGGTTTTCTTTGAGTAAACCGTTTTTCTAAACCGATTTACTCAAAATATTTTAGCATACTTTTCGCTGTTGTCAAGAGAAAACTTTGAATATTTTTACTATTTAAAGAGAGACCTTTGCAAATTTGTTAAAAGGTAGAAACTTGACAAAATCAAGAGAAGGTAGGAGTGAGAAAATCGGTATAGCTCAGTTTTCCAAGAGGATTGCCTTTCAGCTCTA
>QNBI01000115.1 GCA_003641675.1 Spirochaetota bacterium
CGTTAAATATTTAAGGCCTCTTAAGCAAATACTTTTGCAGAGCTAAATTAACGATCTAAATAAAATTCTCTATATCAACCTCGTCTACTAATCCTTCTTTTCTTCCTATAAGATAGGAGGCAAGCGATGCTGTAACAACATCCAGCAGTACACCTGCGCTTACCAGCAGGGGCATAACGGGCTTTAAAATGAGAAAGCCTTCTTCCAGTCCTTTACCGTAGTACGCGCTCATCATAGACAGCGCAACGTAAACACCCATTCCGGGTACTGATATAAGGGCAAAAGAGGTAATTATGGAAAACCCTGCCACCCATAGGATCTGCATAAATGTAAGTTCAAGGCTGGAATACGAACGGAGTATTAATATAAAGGATACGCTTACAACTAATGCTGTGCCTGCTCTTCCGAAAACTGCAAAGAGGGTATATACCGAGGAGCTGAGTCTCCGTTTTAAGCCTAGGTTCTCTTTGCCGTGTTTGGCCAGCATACCAAGCGATACATACTCATCGCCTGTTACAACGGCAGTTATTGCAGATGCCGTTGTGGCGTAGAGCCACTTGTAGGGGTTTATTTTTCCTCCCAGAAAGTAGAGAATAAGGGGGAAAATACCAAAAATCATAATTACCAGATCAAAGGCAATAATAATTAACAGCTGTTTAAATATTTCAAGATTGTACAGCCTTACATAGAAAATCCTGGAAGTTACAATGGCAATAATTCCAAGTGCAAAGAATTCCACAATTAGAGAATTACCGTGATAAAACACACGGGACAGAGAATCGAACACCTGAATAGCGGGTCTTGTTATCTGTCTGTTAAAATCCAGGTTTATTCCTATAAAAAATGCAAGAATGTACAGCGGCAGAAGGAAAGAACCCGATTCAAGAAAGACCTTAAAAGCATTTTTCGGGAAAATGTGAAAAAACACCTGCTGTGCGCTCAGTTTATTTAGAGAAGTTTGAGTTTCTATGATAATCGGCACTCTTTCCGGTGAGAAAATTATAGCCGTTCCTATCCCGACAAGTACAAGCAGCACTGCAGAGAGAACTAAATAAATAACTATTTTTGAATAAACGGCAAACAGTTTTCTCTCGTGCCTTAATTCATAGGTACCCATGACAATAGAGAAAAAAACAAGCGGAAATATCGTATATCTTCCGATCTGTATAGAAAGCTTTGACAGGAAGTCAAAAATTAGTTTACTGGTGTCGCTTAAGGGAATAAAAATTCCAAGCAATATTCCAATTATCACCGCAATTAACAGTTTAAGCCACACCTTCATGGGAATTTCCTCCTATGGACTATTCTTAAGTATTATGCAACAATAAAACATTAATTCTTTGCAGTCAATTGATGCAGACACCAATAAATTCTATTTTATAAAGGCTTAATTATGATAAAAAAGGCTCCCCCTCCCATTAGTACGGGTGATCCGGATTCTTTTGCTTACAGAACAATATATCTGAGGAAACCTCTTATAATAAATCAGGTAATTGAGAATAATACTTTAAAAGATACAGAAATTCGAAATTTAATTAATTTTAAGAATGATATCCGCCGGGGAGTAATCACGGACCCATTCACCAGTGGTAATCCCCAGGGAGACTGCCCGGAAACTTCACCTCTTCTCGACAGGGGAGAGATAAATACCTGGAAAACAGAAATTAAAAAGTATTCCGGCAAAAGCTGGTTCGAAATTCCCTGGTACTTTGCAGAGGCGTACTTTTATCTTAGGCTTCTAATTACTTATGGATACTACTCTCCTAAATCTCATAACTACATGAAAGACCCCTTTGAACCACTTAAAAAGAAGGAACTTCATGCCGAAACAGGCGTAATAGACATATTAAAGGGTATTCTCGATATTGTAGGAGATATGGAAAACTCCAATGAACACAGTTCCGGAAAAACAAACCGGGGAGAAATACTAAAAACTCTTATTCTCTTTTCCCTCTGGGGAAACCGAATAGACCTAAGCAACTACCATATTGCCCAAAAGAGCAAAGGCGATACATTAATACCGCAGAGCAATAATATCATAATTGATAATTCCGAAGAGCTGCTTCAAAAATTTATGAATGCGGACAGAATAGATTTTATCCTGGACAACACAGGTCAGGAGCTGGTATGTGACCTTGCATTAATACGTTATCTATTTAATTTAAACAGAGATAAAAGATACTTTCAAATAGTTCTGCATGTAAAAAAGGCTCCTTTTTTTATTTCCGATACAATGAAAAAGGATATAGATACGGTTCTAAGAGCATTCGCAGAGCCTACACAGGAGAGGATAAGAAATTTCGGAGAGTTTTTTTCGGAACTCCTGGATTCGGGAAAACTTAAAATCATGGAGCACTACTTCTGGAACGGACCTTTACATTTCCCGGATATGCCGGATGATATTCACCGGTCTTTAAAACTTTCCGGCCTTACAGTGATAAAGGGCGATGCAAATTACAGGAGACTTTTATCCGACAGGAAATGGAAGGTGTGGGAGTCTATGAAAGAGATTACAGACTATTTTCCTGCCTCCTTTGCAGTCCTGCGCACTATGAAGAGTGAAATAGCTGTTGATATTAAACGTGAACAGGCAAAGTCTCTCTTTAATGAGGATAGAGACTGGATGGTAAACGGTAAACGCGGAATTATTCAGCTTATAGAAAAGTAGAAAAAGAAGTAAATTTAAAAAAATTGTATTGCAGATATTGCAAACGTTTTCATTTTATAGTAAGTTATGCAACCAGGAGGATATAAAATGAGTAGTAAATGGATTACCACAAACTATCCGGAGATTGTCTTTGAAGACAGTTCTGTCGGACGGTTAAAGAAAGAAATTTGGGATTTATCCGAGGAAGAGATAGATAAACTCTTAAAGGATTATGAAGTTCCTTCCCCTTCCGAACTTGGGAAAGCGGGTTCCTACATACAGAATACTCCGAGGGTAAAATGTATAGAGAAAAGGAAGAAAAACGATATAGTATTTCTTCCTGTCGGCTGCACGGAGAATCACGGGATACATGCAAATTCCGGTCTTGATACATTTATGGTTACCCAGATAGTCGAAGCTGTAAGGCGATATACTGCTAAACAAGGAAAAGAAGTCAACCTCGCCCTTCCGCCTTTAAACTACGGAGGGCATCCATACCACCACATGGGAATGCCGGGAACTGTAATAATACCGACGGAAACCGTAGAAGAGATGCTTATATATACAATGCTGGGTCTGTGGAACGACGGCTACAGAAAGATTATAATTATAAACAATCATGGCCAGCTCTGGATGCTTGAATCTGCCCTGCACGAATTTATGAAGAGATTTCAGCTTCCCGGAATATTCCAGGTTCTGGACTGGCATAGAGCCGTGCGCGAATTCTTTATTCCCGTTGACAGGCCGGACAGCCTTGAAACAACATTCGTTCATGCCGATGAGAGTGAAACTTCCGTAGGACTTCTCATGTTTAAAGACATGATTGACATGAGTGTCGTAAAGGATGCCTGGGGTGAATCTTTTCTACCGGGAGGCCACTTCGATACTTCGGTGGACCCATGGAGGAGGCCTCATAGATGGTCCGAAGGTGAAGGCCATTTTGCAATAGAAAGAGTGGCTACCCCGGAAGGCGTTGTCGGTACACCGAGCAAGGCCACTGCAAGAAAGGCGAAACGTCCTATTGCGGCCATTTTAAAGTATCTTACACTTGTTATAGATGAAATACTTGAAGTTTTCCCCGCAGGGGTCGTGCCGCCGGTGGAAAAGGTTACACTTCGGACAGCAAAAGAGATGGAACCCTTTCTTAAAGAACCTTTAAGCCCGGGATGGAAATCTGTGTACGAACTCCCTAAAATAGGTCCATTTACAAAGGGATAAACCATGTAATTGGAAGGCAACCGGTTGGTCAGTTAATCGAGCCTGGGAGGGAAGGATACGTTGAACATCATAGATATCACAAGGGAACGAAAAAGGGAATCTGCTACGATGAGGCTTTAAATAACGAAGGGACATATTATTTGGCTAAGTTGGGTTAATTTGTATAAATTCTGCCAATTTACTATTATGAGGGCAGGATAAATTGAACTTGTATACGTTGAGTTCTCATCCAGCCCGAAAAATCCCGAAATTTTGTGGCGAAATATACTCTGGAAAAGAGCTTTCCCGTTATATGTAATAAACCGCTTACAATAAATGTCGAAGAGACAAGAGAGCTGACTCTGCCTGCAGAATCCAAATCACTGCCATTTGCTATTACCTATGTATATTCCGGTTATCCCATGGACAAAGAGGCAAGGGCCCGTATTCTATGGGGTGATTTTGGGAAAATAAGAAAGATTAAAGCCACATATACCCGGGTAGATCTCTCAATATTTCGGGAAGCAGAGAAACAGAAAGCCTCTCTGGAAACTGGAACCAGAGAAAAGTGGGAAAGCAGGTAGTATAGGAACCTAACAGCCTTGTATTAAAGGGTGCGGCAGGCCTTCCGAACAATTAAAAACCGGTTTAAATTCGCCAGCAGTAGAGGCGGATACCCTGGCAGCAACGATTCTTCCTGCTTGCCATCCGGAAGGCTTTATAGAGGCATTTGCGAATATTTACAGAGGGTTTGTATGTACCGTTAGAAGGGATCTGTTAAAGGCCCGTAAACTGCAGTGTCCCCGATTATCCGGAAATTAACGACTACGTTGCAGGCATGGCCTTTATCGAAGCTGCACTGCAGAGCACCGAAGCAAAGAAATGGCTAAAGTTTAAATCCGCTGAAAAGCTCTTTAAAGTTGGATTTTTCCCGATAAAAAACCGGGGGCTGTCCTATAGGTGCATCAATTAATACCCATCCTTGAGAATATTTCTTTCCTGACCAGAGATGAATCCATGAATCGTCTGGCAGATATAATTTCCATTTCCTTTTATTTTTCTTATACACCGGAGCTACCATAAGGTCTCTTCCGAATAAGTACTGATAAGCCAATTTCGCCGTTTCCCCGTCGTTCTGGTAATGAAGCATAGGATGGCGGATGGCGGGTATGCCGGATAAATAGTACTCTTCTATAGTATATTTTCTGTATGGTTTTAATTTTACAAATAGTGACGACATGTTCGAAACAGCTTTAAGTGTTTCATTATCAGAATCAAACTGCCAATTATCAGCAGGCCTATTCCCTTCATGGCTTCTCATAACAGGAGTGAATACAGAATATTCAAGCCATCTTAAAAAGAGTTCTTTCGAACGGCGGATCCATGCTATTGCAGTAAAGCCCGCAATTTCGCTGTGAGTGAGGCCTATTCCGATAAATCCGCAGGAAATACCGGCTAAAACTGCAGAAGCAAGACCGTCATCCATACTCCAGTTTGTAAGCTGATCCCCTGCCCAGAGAAGAGGTGAATATTTTGATATTCCTGTGAATCCCGCACGTGAAAAAAATACGATATCATCCTGTTTGCCAGACTCTACAATAACCTCGTAATTAACCTTAGCCCACAGGGTTGGGTAGAGGTTATGTACAATCCGGGAATCCTCTCCGGACTTAGTAATGCTGTCAGCGGGAAGATACTCGCCGAAATCGCTCATCCACCCTGATATTCCGATATCTATAAGGTTTTCCTTAATAACTCTTTTAACCCAGTCCACAGCTTCCGGGTTTGTAAGGTCTATAATAGCGGCAGGAAAGGTTGTAATATCTACATAGTAATCTTTTCCTGTTTTATCTTTTATACAGTAGCCTTTCTTCTGTGCCTCTCTGTAGAGTTCGCCTTCCAGTGCAAGATAGGGGTTTATATAGGCTAAGAATTTGATATTATTTTGCTTTAGTTTCTTAATAGTCTCCGGCAGATCAGGGTATAATTTCTTATTGTAGTGCCAGTCCCACATTAGCTGACTTCCGAATTTTGTAATTCTTTTACCAACCCAATCCTGCACCCAGAGTCCTGTGATTTTAATTCCATTTTCCTGTGCGATTTTTAGTTTTTTTTCTATTACCTCTGTCCCGCCCTGTAATCCCAGGATTAGTCCATCATTTACCCAGTCGGGAATTCTCGGCTGCCTTCCTAAGAAATCAGATAGGTCAGTTACTGTATCGAGAAGGTTATCCTTGACACTGAAGGTTATTTTTTTAGGAATTTCCCAGAAGATAAGGTTGTGGTAGTTTTTATCACGAAAATCGAGTTCTCCGTAAGCTGTTTCATCTGCATGGTAAAAATAATTTTTGGTAGAAACAAAAGTAGGCTGGGGGAAATAGGTTGTATACCATGCACCTCCTGCATGTGAATGGATATTCATAAGCAGCGTTATCAAATCTTTTCCTCTTCCCACTCCCTGTTCCTGTGTCCATATTGGAAACTTCTTTCCTTTAAGGTTTAGTGTGGAATACTGCTCTCCGCTACCGAAAATTATTTCATCCTCATAGGCGAGGAAGTGAATCCAGAAACGGTTATGAGAACCTGTTTCGGTAAATGAGAGTACAAGTCTGCCTTCTTGCTCTTCTGCTTTTACAGTGATTCCTTCTAAAAAATTAATTTCTAATTCATTATCTGATACTTGCCTAATTGTGAAATTTCTGCATGCTGTTTTTTCTATTATTCTGTCTTTTATTTTATAGTTTCCATGTGACTGAGAAACTTGAGGTCTCCCGTTACCAATTTCAATACAGGGATTCCTGCTTGAATGATTAATAACAGTAATACCTTTGTAATTTAGAGTAAAACTATTTTTATCCTGATTAATGTTAATCATTCTATTAACTCCCA
>QNBI01000116.1 GCA_003641675.1 Spirochaetota bacterium
CTTAAATCGAACCCTTTTCATTACTTGTATCTCTCCTGCAACTAACTCTGCAGCCCTACAGCTCAAAGGGGTTGTAATTCTTAAGCGGCCAGCTCCCTTCCGGCACTATGCGTCCCATGAGAACCTCTTTAGCTACCTTTAACCCTTCCGGCGTTAAATTCATATCAAGCAGAATGCTTTTTGCTTCCGGAATTAAACCTCCTGTACCCTTTATAAAATATGGGGTGTTAGTTATGAGTAGAACTGGGAACTTTTTTTCTATGAGTTCCTTTACAAAAGTGTGCGGCTTTTGTGATCTGTCATAGAAATTTGTACAGATTATCAATTTATAGTTATTTTTTTCTACGTATTTTATAACTCTGCTCTCATCCTCTTTATTAAATCCAAAGTCGACTTCGTAAGTTTCAAGTTCCGGCCATTCCTCTTCCATTAGCTGTGAAAACAAACCTGGGTGGTCATAAATATCATTCGGGCTCTTAATTGTATTAAGCTGATTAATTAAAAGAGTCTTTTTACTTTTATCCAGAGGAACAGCATTTAACTCATCCTTAACGATGATTATAGCTTTCCTCGATGCTGTTCTTGACAGTTCAACTATAGAACGGTCCTTATACGGTTTTGCGGCATTCTCCGCGTCAACAAAACCGAAATCATCAAAAAGCCCGTAATTATATTTAATTGTTAGAATTCGCCTTACTTTATCTTCAAGTTCACCGCCGTCTATTTTTCCCTCCTTCACCCACTTCTCCACAGTGTAGAACATCTCACCCCGCCATTTATTCTCTGCCTTCATAAGAACAGTATCCGCACCTGCCTGGAGAGCCCGAGCGCACGCTTCTCCCACTCCGTACTGATCTATAAGGGCACCCATTGTCATACTGTCAGTGGTAATTAATCCTTTAAAACCGAGTTCTTCACGGAGCAGTCCTGTAATTATCTTCCGCGAAACAGTGGAAATTTTATCATCCAGCGCAGGATAAAGAGTATGAGCTATCATAATGGAGTCTATTCCGCTCTCTATAAGTTTCTTATAGGGATATAGTTCTATGTCATGAATTCTTTCTGCCGACGCCCCCAGTACGGGGCATGCGTGATGCGCATCTACAGCGGAGTCACCTCTTCCTGGAAAGTGTTTCGCGGCTGCAATAATTTTCTCCTCTTTAAAACCCCTTACCATGGCCACCGCATGTTCGGCTACAATTTCCTTACTGTCGCTGAATGCTCTCCGTCCTATTTCCGGATTGTTAGGATTAATATTAACATCAACTACCGGGGAATGTATCATATTAATCCCGGAGGCGTGTATCTGTTTTCCTATGGCTTTTGCTACCCTGTAGGTATGCTCGGGGTCTCCGGCAGAAGTAAGGCCCATGTTGGAAGGAAATTGTACTATTCCTCCCCTGCAAAGATCTTTGCTCGTATCGCCTTCCTGGTCTATAATCATGTGCAAAGGAATTGCAGGACTTCTTTTAGATGCCAGTTCTTTAAGCCCGTTAAGCATTCGGGCATATTCCTCCGGGCTATAGTAGGGGGGTGGTCCCGATTTAGCTATCTTTTCCATAGAAGGTTTATAATCATCGCCAAATCTTTCATTTTTGGCTTTTTCATCGCTAAAATAACGGAATATCCTTGTAAAACCCGATAACCTGATACCGCTGCAGTGGTAACGTGTAATCGCCTCTCTTAAGTCATTTGTTATTACTGTTCCTGACATTCCTACAACGATACACTGGCCAATTTTCTGCTCCAGAGACATACGGCTTAATATTTTCTCTACAAACTCCTGTCTGTTCAAACTTCACACTCCCATTAACCAATCATTTTTAAATACACCGCCGGAACCCCGGATTTTTTAAAATTAAAAGGCAAGGGCCGCCGGCGGCAAGTATCAGTCTATATCTTATTTTTTAAATTTCCTCTCATAGGCCTTCTGATAAATTGCAGTAACATCTTTAAGACCCATGTCGTTAAGCTCTTTAACAAATTTATCAAAATCAGCTAAAGGACGTGCTCCAACCATAAACTTAGCTGTATTTTCCAGTACGTAGGATCGTATCTGGCTGTACTTATCTTTAAGAACATTGGTTTCGTCCTCTGTAAAGGAAAGCATTGGGAAAGCATCGATTATGTAGTTGTCCTGATAATCCTTCCTTGCTGCAAAGGCTATCTTGTTTGCAAACTGCTTTTCATAGTTAATATCCTGAACCATACCAATTTTCCACTGACACCCCTCTGACACAAGCGATTCATGAAAACCGAGGCCATTCGGATTATGCTTAATTAGGTCGGTATAAACAGGTTCTCCATTAACCATTGTATAATCTCTGCCTTCCACACCAAAATTGGTGAGAATAATACCCTTTTTTGAGTATATAAAATCCATCATTTTTATTGTCTCAACAGGATTTTTGTCGGAAAAAGTGATAGCCCAGCCGCCGTCTTTCCTTACGCGGCTCATCTGTATTCTTGTATATGCTTTTTTTGCAGTTCCGACAGGGGGGGCCATGTGTCTTAAGTTGAAACCGGGAATTTTGCCTTTCAAAGTATCATTTAAGCTGGCAGTAGATGCAAACCAGTCATGAATACAGCCTGCAAGGTTCTTCCCGAAAAGCTCATTTCTAGGATTTCCCGGTCTGGTAAAAACTTCCTGATCTATAAGTTTTGCGCTGTACAGTTTATTTATATATGCAAGATAATCTTTGTACTGAGGTTCTGCAGGGCCGAAATGGACCTTGTTTCCCCTTAAAACCCAAGCCATGTCTGCATCGAAAGCATAGGCAAATGCCTGTATATTGTAGAATGCATCATCGCCTCTTCTTCTGAAAACCAGAGGTATCTCGTCTTTCTTCCCGTTTCCATTCGGGTCCCTGTCTCTGAATGCAACAAGCACTTTGTACAGTTCATCCGTTGTTTTCGGTATCTTAAGTCCAAGCTTATCCAGCCAGTCATATCTTATATACCAGCCTCTTGCCGCTTTTATTGCCGCCAACATTGGGACAAAGTAAATATGTCCATCCTGAGCTGTTATCATGTCTTTTATTTCCTGATTCTCTAAAAGGGTCTTTTTAAGGTTAGGAGCATACTTCCTTATTAAATCTTCCAGCGGGATAAAAGCTCCCTCTTCTCCAAAACGGTTAATACTGCTGTGTCCTCCTTTGCCTTCATAATAGGCAACTATATCCGGTAGCTCTCCAGAAGCCATTAACAGATTGAACTTCTGTTCCTTAACCTGTGTTGATATAAGGTCCCAGCTTAACTTAACGCCTGTTGCCTTTTCAACTTCTTTCCAATTAGGAACAGTTTCAAGGTTTACAGGTACTTCCGCAGCTTTTACAGCCCATACTTTGAGTGCCGGAGCTGTGCTTCCCTCAGCCTTTGTCTCTCCCTGTCCGGCAGCGAAAAGCATGCCTGTAAGGGTTAAAACAAGAAAAAAAGCGATTAAGATTTTTTTCATTTTCCTCTCCTTTTAAATGATATTTTATAATAGCCGGATAACATCCGGGATAATTCCGTTTTCAAGCTCACCCTTTTACAGATCCTAATGTCACACCTTTTACAAAGTATTTCTGTATAAAGGGATAGATCACTGCAATCGGGAGAGTAGCCACAACAATTGTTGCATACTTTACCGCTTCTGCATTTGTGGCAGCCTTCCCTATGTTTGTATCCATCTCCTCACCCATAGATGCAAGAACAATAAGCTGCCTTAATACAACCTGAAGAGGGTATTTTTTCTCGTTATTCAAGAAAACCATTGCCCAGAAGTAACCGTTCCACCTATTTGTAAGATAGTACAGGCCTATCGTAGCAAGCGCTGCACCGGAAACTGGAAGAACGATCTGTGTAAGTATCATTAGCTCCGATGCCCCATCTAGCTTAGCTGCCTCGAACAATTCTTCCGGGATTGTCTCAAAAAAAGATCGCAGTATAATTACATAGAAGGGAAATGCCGCAAACACAATTAGAATAGAAAGCCTTGTATTTAACAGATGGAGCGACTTCACAACAAGATAAAGTGGTATCATCATTCCTGTTGCAGATATAAACATAGTGATGGATACAAAGATATTCATGAACTTTCTTCCGCTGAACCTTTTACGGGACATGGGGTATGCTGCAAGTATGGAAACTAAAAGGTTTATGGCAGTACCAAAGGTTACATAGAATAGAGTATTTGCATAACCTGTCCAGATTCTTGCATCTCTTAGAATTAGTTTGTAGGACTGCACGCTGAAAGGCATTACGGGCACCAGAACAACTCTGTTTTCGTAAAGAGCCTGCGGGTCAGAAAAACTCGCCGAAACAACATAGAGGAAAGGATAAATCGTTATAATGCAGATTATCATGACTACAAGGTAGAGAATAATATCCGGAATGAGATTCCCGATATTAATTCTTTTTCTGCTTTTGCTTAATTTACCAGAGAGTTGCTTCACTTCTAAATCTCCCTGCAAGTTTATTTGAAAATATCACAAGAAAAAGCGCTATAACGGTTTCGAATAATCCCACAGCAGTTGCATATGAGTAATCTGCTCCTATGAGCCCCCGCCTGTACACAAAAGTGCTTATAACCTCTGCAGTAGAAAGTATTACATCATTCTGAAGCAGAAGTACTTCTTCGAAAGAAACACTTATTAATCTCCCGATCCTTACGAGAAACATTATCATAATTGTAGGCAAAATACCTGGAAGGGTGATATAGATAAGCTTGTTGAACCTTCCGGCACCGTCACAGTCAGCTGCTTCGTACAAATTAGGATCGATTGCTGTGAGGGCTGCCAAATATATTATTGCCGTATACCCAGTACCTTTGAATATCCTGAGGAAAATATATATAAACCAGAAATACTTAGGCTTCTGCATGAAATAAATGGGGTTACCACCTAAGCGCTTTATAATTCCGTTTATTACCCCTGTTGATGGGGATAAGAAATTTATCGCAATTCCAGCAATCACGACAAAAGAAACAAAATATGGGAGCAGTGTTATTGTCTGTGAAATTTTTTTGAATATTTTATTTTTTATTCCGTTTAAAAGAAGCGCAAGTATTATTGGCATTGGGAATTCAAAAATTATGGAAAGAAAGCCAATCATAAGTGTGTTTCTTAATACTCTACCGAAATATACGGAGTGAAAAAATTGCTTAAAGTAGAGAAAGCCGACCCAAGGGCTTGCTGCAATACCTTTAAATGGACTGTACCTCTTAAAAGCTATTATTATTCCGGAAACTGGAATATATTTAAAAATAATAAAGTACGCTATTACAGGGATCAGCATTAGCCAGAGGGCTCTTTCATCGACAAGTCTGAACTTTTTCCTTCTAACTTTCAATTTTAATAGCGCTCCTGTTAGCTAAAAATGATTGTATGGCATTATTCTATTTTTATAATATCTATTATACCATACAATTAATCTGTGTCAAGGGTACATACTAAAAATTATTTATATTTATTTTGGATTATTTATGTATACCGATTTTCTAATTACCAGTTCTGTTTCAATCTCTTCTTCTATATACACAGGAGCTGTTCTATCATGAATTGTATTTAGTATTTTCAGTGCCCTCTCTACCATTCCAGGCCTGTTTACTCTAATTGTAGTAAGCGGAGGAGTAGCAATTCTGCTTGCAAAGATATCATCAAATCCTGCAACAGAAAAATCTAAAGGAATTCTCATCTTCGCTAAATGAACTAAAGAGTACATTCCAAGGGCGGATACATCATTATAGCCAAAGGCGGCAGTGAACCCCTTGCTGACAAGACTTTTTAGCGCATCAAGGGAATCCATGGAATCCGGAAGATACTTAAAAAGCTTTATGTCAGTAGCCAGATCACCTTTCCACTGTTCAACAGCTGCTTTTGCTGCGTTATATCTTTTATTAAGAATCTCCGACTCTTCAAGTTCCAAGGAATAGGCAAAAATAATTTTGTGATGACCAAGACTAATGAGATAGTCTATCATCTGCCCTATAGTTTTTATCGAAATAATAACAGAACCAAATCTCCCCCCAACCTTCCCATTAATTTTTCTGTTAAGCAGAACAACAGTTATATTATTTTGTGACATGTAATTCAAATAGCAGTCCGGGAGGGAACCCTGGACAATAACTCCAAGTATGCTTTTAGCTGCTTCTTTGAATGATTCTTCAACTTTGAGTGCTGTTTTATCATATACGATGAAACCGGGCCTGTTTTTATGATTGCTCATCCGCATGAGAAAAGAAAGGTATAGATCCTTACAATGGTAATTAGAAGGACTTTCTAAATCTATTAATTTACTTCTTGACCTATCCACAAGCATTATTATTCTATCTACGTCACTCCGTATATTAGGTAGACACACTACAGAACCTGAGCCCTGCTTAGGTTTCAGGTATCCGACACTTGTAAGATATGCAGTTGCCTTGTTGGCTGTCTGCGGATTTACATTGTAAATTTCTGCAAGTTTTCTTAACGTAGGGATATTCTCGCCAACCCTGTATTTGCCATTTATTATATCTCTTCTTAAATATTCTGCAATTTCAAGATACTTCTTCTTTCTAATAGGTTTTTCCGAATGCATATTGAATTATACAATTAATGAGATTCTTTAGTCAAGAATTATACCATACAATTTTACAATTCTTTCATTATGCCATTCAGCTGTAGTGCATGCGGTACCGCGAGTAAACAAAGTAGTCGCTGTGGCTGTGAATGGTAAGAATCTGGAGATGGGGATGCCA
>QNBI01000117.1 GCA_003641675.1 Spirochaetota bacterium
CTCATCCTCCCTATTGGCATCCTGGAGAGCTGAAAAATGCTCCTGAGAAGATGCCCCCCCGATAGGAGTAGAAGATTCATATAAAACAAGAGAAATTAGAGCTCATTACATGGATAAATGTTCATATATTGATAATTATATATGAAGGCTGTTGGATATTTTAAAAGATAGAGAAATAAGAAAAAATAAAGTAATAATATTTACTTCTGATCATGGTGATTTTTTAGGAGACTTTGCTATATGGGATAAAAGATATTTCTATGAAAATGTTGTGGGTGTTCCTCTAATAATTAGCGGACCAGGAATACCTGCGGAGGAAAGGTTTAATGCTGCAAGGTTAAGCAAAGCATTAATTTCTAATATTGATTTGTATGCTACTATTATGAATTTATCCGGTATGAATATTGATGGCTTAAGAAAAAGACCCGGTTATAATATTCTTGAAATGCTTCGAGAAAAACGTGGTGTTTTCAGAAATGAAGTATTTGCTGATCTTGCAACTTCTGTAATGATTAGAACCGGAAATTGGAAATTAGTGTTTGACCCGCAGCAGGGAGGTGTACAGTATTTTTTTAACCTTGCAATTGATCCGAGAGAAGAAAACAATCTTGCCGGTGTAAGAGGTTATGAAAGTATAACACTCGAGCTAATACAAAAGGTCCTTTCTTATAGAATACTTAAAACACAATTTACGCATATTAAAGAAGAGCAGCGGATTCAGTGAGTTCATATAGGAGAATAAATAATAAATTATTCCATAGACTATCCAATTGTTCACAATTTCTCCGAATAAATTTATATTAGAATTTTTATTCGCAAATTTAGTTCCGGGAAAAACAACAGTATTAATAGAGGTGCAGAAAATAAATAGTTTTATCATAAAGTGGTGTTCTCTTTGAATATAAAGATGCGGTGAATTGTTTTTTTTCCTTTACTCTGGTAGGATAAATAAGGCTGTATTTAAAAATGGCAGTAAGAAACTATTTCAAGAGGGGTATCTTTAATGAAAATAGGTATTCTCATATGCGACCGTTACCGGAATTGCGCAGGAGGGAAATGTTTTAAGGCGATGCGTAAAAGAGAAGGTGCTTTTGAGATTTATAAGGATGATGAACCGCTTGAAATAGCGGGATATACTACCTGCGGCGGATGTCCTGGCGGGAATATCGAGTATGCTCCGGAGGAGATGATAAAAAACGGAGCAGAGGTAATCCACTTCGCGACCGGTTTTATTGTTGGGTATCCGCCCTGCCCATATATAGGCTACTTTAAAAATTTTATAGAAGAAAAGTATGGGATTAAAGTAGTTGTAGGAACACATCCTATTCCGCAGAAGTATTTTCTAATACATGAAAAACTGGGGACATGGAACTCGACGGAATGGCAGGAGTTTATTAATCCGACATTAACCAACGAATCTATACGCAAATTATACGATTAACCCATGAAAAGAAAAGATAAAGAAATCACTGACAGGGCAAAAATAGATGAGATTATAAATGGGAGTTTAGTCTGCAGGCTTGCTATGTCGTATAGAGATAATCCGTACCTGGTGCCGGTTTCTTTCGGCTATGACGGAAATAGCATCTTTCTGCATACGGCACGGGAGGGGAAAAAGATCAGCTACTTTCTAAACAACAATAAGGTCTGTTTTGAATTCGAAAGAGGTGTAAAGATAAGCAGAAATCCGGATAATGCCTGCAGATGGTCCTTTATGTTTCAGAGCGTAATAGGCTCCGGGAGGATTATAGAACTGTTGGACCCTGAAAAGAAGGAATATGCTCTAAACCGTATAATGCTTAAGTATTCCGGAAAGAAATGGCAGTTTAAAAGGGCCGAGGTTGAAAAGGTCAGGGTATGGGAGATTGTAATAAATTCACTATCCAGCAAAGAAAGTCATGAATAAAAACTGGGGAATTTTTAATCTAAACAAAGATACGCTTTTCTCCAAGCAGTTTGGTGAATTAAAGCTGAGGGTAAAGAAAGACTGTAATGAGCTTTCTCTTGCCTGTACCCATAGCACCAGTACCCGCAGCAGAGGAAAAACCGAACTAGAAACTGTACATGAACCTCAACCCGAGAATGTCTCATGGGTGCATTGGGTAATTTCAGATGAACCTAAGTCTGTGGAAATTTCACCGCTTCTTCCGGACAGGCCTCTGATAGTAAAAACAGAAAGCCCCTTTTTTCTCGCGGCAGGCACCGAGAAATTAATATTTATAGGTATTCCTATCTGGATAGCGGTTAACAGCGCAGGTAAGGAAAAAATCCGGCTTTTGGAAGCTCCATTGCAGATTCTGTCCAATACCTGGTTTGGCAATTTTGAATCCGGAGAGCTATGCTATTGGGCGTCCGTCCGGGCAGAGCAACCACAGGTGGGAAAGCCGCAAGCAGAGCAACCACAGGCGGGACAGCAGGCGCAGCAAACTCTTAAGGCGCTTTGTTCTGTCCGGCTGTCGAATATGGCGAATGAGAGTCTGCCGGTAGAGAAAATGTATCTGCCCGTACCAAATTTAACCCTTTTTAATGCTGACGGGCGGCTGTGGACAGATGAGGTTGCAGTTAGCTGCAGGGGAGCGGATGAGGCCGGCCAGGTAAAGTTTAGCGGCAAGCCCCCGGAAAACCTTATCCATGCCAGCATAGCGGCAGCTCCCAGACAGAAATCGGCTAAAAACATCTTTTTAAAGTCCTTCTCCTCAATAAACAGTATCTGGGGTTTTAATGTACAGGAGTAGAAGATTAAATGAATGGTATTATTCTTCTTATTAAAGAGAACATATTTCTTATAGTTAAAGTTGTAATCATCGTCGTTTTTAGCCTGAGTTTTACCATATGGCTTAGCCGGCTTATGAGAAAAACTGTCTCAAAAAAATACTCAGCTCAGTACGGTCTTATTACCGGTAAAATTATTCTCTATACGGGTCTCACTTTTTTGCTAATTTTTATACTAAGGCAGGCAGGGTTTAAACTTTCCGCTCTTCTGGGTGCTGCAGGTATAGTAGGACTGGCAATTGGTTTTGCTTCCCAGACAAGCGTTTCCAATATTATAAGCGGGCTGTTCCTTATTGCAGAAAGGCCCTTTGAAGTAAACGATGTAATTTCCGTAGGGTCTGTAACCGGTGTTGTGCTTTCGATAGATATGCTATCTGTAAAGCTCCGTACCTTTGATAATAAATACGTACGCATACCGAATGAAAAGATAATAAAGAGCGAGGTAACAAATAACACCCGTTTCCCGATTCGCCGTCTCGATATTGGAATTAAGGTAGCCTATAAGGAAAATCTAGAGAGAATTCGCAAAACCCTAACCGATATTGCCGAGAAGGAGCCTCTCTGTTTTAACGAACCGGAGCCGTCTGTAATTCTAAACGGTTTAAGCGGTTCTTCCATGGATTTGCTTTTCCTTGTCTGGACTCAAAAATCCGATTTGCTCAAAGTTAAAAATGCTCTAATGGAAGAGATAAAGAAAAGGTTCGAAAAAGAAAATATTGCTGTTAAGTAATTTACTCCTTTAACCTCAGGTAGTCCTCTAAGGTATTTATATTTGTAAATGTTTTAAGCTGATCCTTGCCTACCCTGTAGTAACAGGCATCTACAGTGTTTATAAAACTGTGAACAGCCGGGTTTGGCTGTGAAAGCATGTATTTTTCCAGTTCCTTAAAAATTTCTCCTGAATAAAAGGCAAATAGAGGTTCTATAAATTGATTATATGCAGGTACGAGGACTTTGCATGATACTTTTGTAAAAAAATTATACATGGAAATAATGATCTGCGGTTCTATATATGGCATATCAGAGGCACAAACAAAGACATCTCTCTTTCCGGATTGTTTTAAAACGGCGTGAATTCCGGAAAGCGGCCCTTTATGTGGAATTATATCCTCTGTAAAATCCACCCCTGTAAACATTTGTAAATAGTCATCAGGGGTATTTGTTGCAATTATAATGCTGTCTGTTATGTTTTTAAGGACATTTACCGTTCGGGTAATAATTGACGTTTTGTTAATTTTAAGCAGAGACTTATTAATGCCGTCCATTCTTCTGCTGTAGCCGCCGGATAGTATTGCAGCAGTAAAGGGTTTGTGATAACTATTCATGATGATAAATAAAATAATATCTCGATTTTATGGAATTTCTATAATAAAAAATATAATTCTTCTTTAAAAAACATTTTCTATTTCAGGGAATTCCCCGACCTGTTTCCATGTAAAAACAGGGCCGTCTGTACATACGTAGAGGCCACCGATATTGCAATGCCCGCACTTGCCTATGCCGCATTTCATATATCGTTCCAGGGTCACAATAATATTGTCAGAAACGAAACCGTAGTTAAGCAGTTCACGGGCTGCAAACTTAATCATTACAGGCGGTCCGCAGAGGACTGCAGTACTGTTGTCTCCTTTTAGACCGGCCTTGGGGTAGAGGCTCGTCACAACCCCGATATTTTCCCTCCAGGTTTCATCCGCCCTATCAACGGTAACATAGACACTTGTATCTCTAATACCTGCCCACTGTTTTATCTCATCTTTAAAACAGATGTCTTTGGGGGTCTTTGCACCGTAGAGAATTGTGATATGGCCGAAGAGATGTCTGTTGTCGAATATAAAATTAATTAAGCTTCTTACCGGCGCAAGACCTATTCCCCCTGCGACAAAAGCTATATCTCTACCTTTGAGTTCTTTAAAGGGAAAAGAATTGCCGTAGGGACCTCTTATAAATACTGTATCGCCTGTGTGCATTCCGTAAATTGCATTTGTTATCCTTCCCGTTGCTCTCATTGTAAGCTCTAGAAAGCCCTTTCTAGTCGGAGAGGATGTTATGGATATGGGAGCTTCTCCAGTACCGAGTACAGACACCTGCACGAACTGGCCCTGCTTATAGCTGAAAGATTCTGCAAGTTTTGGGTCGCTGAAACGCAGTTTGTATGTTTTTACATCGTAGGTTTCTTTCCTAATAGAGACTATTTCTGCCGGATAGGGGATATATTCATTTTTCATGGTTTTCTGTTATTTCCCGGATAAATGTGGACATGCCTATATTAACCGGGCATGCCGTTAAACATCTGCCGCAGCCTGTACAGCTGCTTCTGCCGTACACAGCGGGGTCGTATTTTAGCTTATGTTCATAGCGGCGTGCAGCCCTTGTGTACGATTCACCGCGGGGGTTATGCCCGCTTGCCTCACGTGTGTAGCCGCTGAATACGCAGGCATCCCAGACTCTTACACGTTCCCCGTTTAATGGGAAAGTTCTTTCGCTTGCAACAACCGTGCTTTCCGTACTGTCATAAATGTTAAAACAGGTGCAGGTCGGGCATGCGTAGAGACAGCTTCCGCAATAAATACATCTGTCTGCAATTTTGCCGTATACGCTGTTGAGTAACCCGGTTGATGTGTCTCCTGAACGGGCGCCTTCTTCCATTATTGTTAAAGCTTTTTCAAAATCTACAGAAAGTTCTATATTTTTAAAGGCTCTTTCCTTTATATCCTTAAGCCTCTTCACAGATGATTTCCGGTCGGACAAATCCTTAAAATACCTGCTGTTTGCCTTTATAAACTCATCACCCCTGTCCGTGCCCGTTTCCACAAAGTATCCTCCGGCATTTTCCTCTATGAACTGGATGTCAAAATCCTGTCCCTTTTCTTTACTCAAAACCGGGCCGGTGCCTGCGGAGGAACAGAAACAGCTTTCCGGTTCCGGAGGAGTAATGCAGCCAAAGATTAAAGCGAGATAGTTTTTGGATTTGCTCAGATAGTAGAAATCCTCGAATCCGTTCTTAAAGAAGCTTCCGGTTATGTTCAGCGCATAGTAATCGCATGGTTTTATACCGAAAAAAAGAACAGGCTTGGCTGTATCGGTGTCTGTGGTGGAAGCTGGACTCTCTATTTTAAATTCTTTCTTAGCCGTCGAATGGGTCGAATACGTAAACATCAACTCGGACTGCGGGAAAAAGATTTCTTTCGGCGGAATAAGGGTCTGTTTGTTGGCCGTTTTAGAGTTTAAGGATATTCGTCCTAAATATTTCTCGAGTTTCTCTGAACTTTCGGGAAGTTTTTCGAGCAGAACATCCTTTCCATCCTGTTCAATAGGGGCAACTACGTTCCATCTTTTTACAAGGTCTATGATGAGGTTCTTAATATTAGTCTGTTCTATAAAGTAAAGCATTTACACTTCTGCCTTTTCTATTTTAACAGCACAGACTTTAAGTTCCGGTATTTTTGCCTCCGGATCTACCTCTCTAATGGTAAGCAGGTTAACAGCGGCTTCCCGGAAATGAAAGGGAATAAAAACAGAGCCCTCCGACACATAATCCGTTACTCTGGTTTTAACCTTTATACTTCCCCTTCTTGAGGAGACGGTGACAAAGTCGCCGGTTTTTACCTGCAGCTTTCTTGCATCTTCGGGATTTATTTCTACATAGTTTTCCGGAACCTCCCTTTCAAGAACACTTGTTCTTCGGGTCATTGTCCCTGTATGGAAGTGCCAGTAAGTGCGTCCCGTCGATAGAAGGTAGGGATAGTCGTTATCCGGCTGTTCAACAGGAGGCACGTATTCTGCCGGGCAGAAAAGCCCTTTCCCCCTGGTGAATTTCCCCTTGTGCAGGTATGGAGGCCCAGGATGGGATTTATCAGGGCAAGGCCATTGCAATCCGAAAGGATCGAGTCTGTCGTAGCTGATTCCTCCGTATATCGGTGTTACAGCGGCAATTTCATCCATTA
>QNBI01000118.1 GCA_003641675.1 Spirochaetota bacterium
GAAAGTAAGAGAGAGAATTAATACAGATAATATTTCAAAATCTCTTATTTTTATAAGATAAGGGACTTTTTCAGGAAGCCCTAATTAGAAACACTTAATTAGTCATAATATATACAAAATATATATGGTTTCAGATAGATTTGTTGTTTTATAGTATAGGAAAAATTAATCGAGGTTACTACGTGAAGAGTATAAAAATGGACTCCTTTTTAACTGTAAAATATATCGCTAAATTGTTGAATTCCAATTTCAACAACATTAAAATGAGCTAATTATGGGGAAGCACTACGTAATTAGAGATTATAAAAAAAGCGATTATGCCTCTTTAATTAATCTATGGAACAGAACCGGTCTAAACACACCCGGAAGGGGAGATAATGAAACTGTAATTAACCGTACTCTTTCTATGGAAGCAAAACTTTTTATTCTGGTTAAAGATAATGGAATTTTAGTCGGCAGTACATGGATAACCACCGACGGACGCAGGTTGTACATGCATCACTTCGGTATTCTGCCGGAACATCAGGGATTAGGTTTAGGCAAAATGCTGCTTAAACGAACCCTCCAGTATGCGAAGGCTAAGAGGATGCAGATAAAACTGGAAGTCCACAGGGACAATGAAATCGCAAAAAAAATGTATTTAAAAGCAGGATTTAAATACTTAGGTGATTACCAGATTTACATTATCCGGGATACTCAAGCTATAAATATAAAGGATCTTTTTTTATCTTGAAAATACTTCCCTGCCCATCCTTACAGTTTTAACAATATCCAAAGCATCATCTCCCTGTTCATAGTTAAAAAGAACCAGGTTAGCAGGAGAGCCCTTTTCAAGTTTTCCGTAATTATTCTTGAGTTTTAACACTCCGGCAGGGTTTACAGTGCAGAGGCCAATCGTTTCGGCTAAATTTTGCCCAGTGAATTTTATATAGTGGGCTATGTCCCAGTTTAAAAGATGTCCGGCACCGGCAAGGTATTCTGTCCCTGCAAGTCCTAGATGCCCATCTTTATGTACTTCTACATCAAGATTGCCCCATTTATGTATCCCGGGCTTCATTCCTCCCAAAAGCGCCACGTCGCTTACGAGAATAATCCTTCTTAACCCTTTTACCATTGTAAAGACTTTTACAACAGACGGCGGAAGATGAAAACCATCCGAGATTAAACCTATTGTCAGTTCATCTCTTGCAAGCTGCTCCCAAATGTAATTTTTAAGTCTTGGAATCACGGCATAGCTTCCATTTCCCAGGTGAGTAGACATACTTGCCCCGGCATCAACAGCCCTGTTTATCACTTCCGGCGCAGCTCCGGAATGCCCGATAGACACAGTAACACCCTGCCTAACTATGTACCTAATAAATTCAATTGCCCCCTTCCTCTCCGGTGCAAGAGTAACTATGGATATTTTTCCCCCGCAGGCTTCCTGCCACTCATTAAACTCATCCATATCCGGATCCCGTATATACTCAGGATCGTGAGCACCTCTTGGCCCCTCCTCCGACGAGATATAAGGACCCTCTATATGGATTCCTGAAACCGCAGCCGCTACTTCGGAGTATTTATCAACAGCACTTGAAATAATCTTTAAATTCCTGACAATAAGCTCCTGCGGACTCGAAATAATAGTAGGAACATGCTGAGTTGTACCGGATTCGGCTAATCCCTCCATTATATTTTTAATATGTACGATGCTTAAATCCTCAAGGCTGTAGTCGCTTCCCCTATAGCCGTTTACCTGCATATCCAGAAATCCGGGTGAAATAAAGGGAAGCCTCTGTTTAGTTTTTATTTCTTTAATCTCAGCTATAAAACCCTCTTCTGCCTTTACCGAAACGGGTTTTCCGGAAAATATAGATATTCCTTCGTAGTTCAAATCCTTTAGCCTCCTCCCTTTATATATTTCAACTTAACTTATATTACACAATTTTAATTGATATACATAGAAGTTTGTTCTATACTTACTATAGAAATGAAAAAAATTATGCTTATTGCAGCAGCTGCTCTCCTGGTCCTCTCATCATGTGCATCCTTTATACATATGCAGGATACAAATACTGTGAATTCATTTACGGATCTAATTAATACGGGAAAAACAGATAAGCTTGTAAAAATGAGTAAAACTCCTTTTTTGCTCGACCAGGAAATTATCGTACTTACGCGAGATATTAAAACCCTTTGGAGAAACATTATAAAGGCAGGATATAAAATTAAGGAACCTCAATTTAAGAACGGAGAACCGGTAAACGAAAATACCTACCTTGAGTTTTATAACTCCATGGAGGTTAAAACATTCTTTAAAAAGTATGTGAAAAAAGGCTCAAGAGTTATTCAATTTAAAACCGGCAATGGGAAAAGGATAATCCTCCTTGTAGAACCTTCATTTTTCGGTCGCAATATCCGCGGCTTTAAGGGGCCCTATTAATGGCAAAAACCCGGTCAGCAATTCTTTCCGCTTTACTCTTTCTAATTATTATCCCCTCCGCCTTTTCACTTCCCGCAGAGGTTGTATATACAGAGGGAGAAACGTATATACACGAATACGAGGGAGTGGACTACGAGGCTGTAATAGGTGATGAGGTTAATACCGGCGACTCTGTAAAGACAGGGTCCGACGGCTACATGGAACTGGACCGAAACGATGTTACAATCAAGATAAACCCGGACACGGTCTTTACTCTTATCCCGAGAGAGGAAAAATCCAAAAAAACCGACGTATTTACCCTTTTCTTGGGCTCTGCAAGTTTCCGCTACAATGTGCTTACAGGAAAGGAGCCTCCTGTGCAGACATCAAGCATGGTTGCCGGAGCCAGGGGAACAGAGTTCACCGTACTAGCCGGGTTCGACGGCTCTTCTATGGTTGTGGTTAAAAGCGGTGAAGTTGCAGTTAACTCCGAAGGTAAGACTGTAAATCTAAAACCTCAGGAAGGGGTTCAGGTAAACCCCGGAGAACCTCCCGGTGAAAAGTTCAGGGTCCTAATCGGAAAGGTTGACTACAAAAAATGGAACGAGGACCGGTTTAACTCGTTTATTAAAGACCCTGTAAAGGCTGTAGAAAGAACAGAAAACCGGATGAAATTTTACATAGAGAATATATCGGAACTGTACCCTGTATACCTTGAGAACCGTGCAAAGCTCGATTCCGAACGTAAAAAAAATAAGGAAATTAAGGCAAAAGAGGGAGAAGAAGCATCCAAAAAGTACTTTAAAGATGTAATTGTTCCTCTTTCTCTTAAAACAAGCAACCTTGTACTTAATATAAGATACTATGCACTTTCTGCACTTTCTCTAAGGCGTTATATAATGGGAAGAATGTACATGACTTTAAAAACCATGTATATAACAAAACCGGACAACAGAACATTTACAGAGTTTAAAAAGGTATTTTCCCAGACTCTAAAACTGTTCGAAAGATCTGTTGTCCCGCAGCTTGTAGAAGCTGATATTTAATTAACGGAGGAATACAAGATGGGAAAAATTAATAATAGCGGAAAACTTTTATTAAGGGCGGCAGTTATCCTGCTATTAATAACTATAGGCACTCTTATGTTCTACAGCTGCTCGCTGCTCGGTTTTGTAAGCAAGACAGAGCGGATAAATATGTTCATAGACGATCTAAACAGCTCCAAGGGAGACCAGACAAGCACCGATAGAATTATGACGAACTTTTCCAAAAACATGCAGATGTACGAACAAATAAAAACTGCTGACTGGTGGGAATCTAGTATATTAGGCTCTGCAGATAAGAATTTTAGTGTTACCGGGCTTTCAGAATCCGAAACCGATAATACGGTTACAGGACATATTACAAGTGAAGGAGGCCTTGATGGTGATATAAACTTTATCATGGTTTCGGACCCTGACAACTACTTTAGCTGGCTTATAGGCGGAATTACTATTACATATTCAAGCGGAACGGAAATTTTCACCATAAATTAACCACTGGCTATATACTCCTTTTCCCAGATGGGACTGATAAGCTCGCCAAGCTCCTTATTGTACTTATCCATCTCTTCTCTGTAGGAGGCATCTTCCATCCTTTTTGCGACTTCTCTGGTTAAAGCGTTCCGTTGGTGTACATTAGAAAACGGCAGTCGTTATTTACCCCGCTTCTGTAGAGAAGAGGCTCACCTCCGGATATAACAAAAATCCTCGAACCATATAGTAGTAGGTCTCCTCTTTATAGCTTTGGGCCATACAGCCGCCTTATGCATTAGTCTCTGAAGAATTAACAATATTAGACAGGTAAAATCCAAAATACTTACATAATCTACCCAGATATCCAATAATTGATTTATAGATTAAATTGTATTACCATTTAAACACATGAAAAAAGATAGTAATTCCTACAGTTACGAACTTCTAACAAGAGGAGTAAAAGCTGCTCGTGTTTTAACGGTTTCTTCCCTTATACTTTCCCTTTTAAAGCTCGGAGTCGGGCTTATAAGCAACAGTGCGGTACTTCTAAGCGATGCTCTTCACAGCGGCTCCGATTTGCTTACAGCACTGACATCTGCTATAGGCTTAAAAATTGCCGGCAGAAAACCGGATAAGGGATTCCCCTACGGTTATTACAAGGCGGAAAATTTATCATCCCTCTTTATAGTTCTTCTTATAATTTACAGCGCCTACAGATTAACCCTCGAAGGAATATCAAGGATAAGGGTATTTACAGCAACTAAAATGCCCATTATCGCTGTCGCTGCAGCTCTTGTCTCACTTGTGGTTTCGTATTTTGTATCCAGGCACACTCTAAAGGTGGGATCCCAGATTAAATCTCAGTCATTGGCCGCTAATGGAAAGGAGAGACTGCTCGATGTTCTTTCTTCCCTTCTTGTTCTTATTGCCATAGTTCTATCCTACTACGGGGTAAGGTACGTGGAAGGCGCTGCAACAATAATAATATCACTTTTAATTTTAAAAGTTGGGATAGAAACAGTATACAATGCAGTCCTTGCATTAATGGACTTTAGTCCTAAGATAAACAGCGAGATATCGGACTTTCTGGACAAACTCGGCGAAGAGATTGGGTACGGGCTTTCTTTTAAAAATTTAAAGATACGGCAGGCAGGGCCTTTTATTATAGGAGAAGCTGTTGCTCGGATACCCGAAGCGATGAATGTGAAAAAGGCCTATGAGCTTATTAATAGAGTAGAAAAATTAGTGGCAGAAAAATTCAACACAATTTCTTTTAGGATTTTCACAGAACCCGAAGAACGCAGAATTATAAAGGCAGCAATACCGTTAATGGACTCAAAAATCGCAGAACATTTTGCAAGGGCTCAAGACTTTCTTATGGTAGATGCAGATTTAAAGGATAAAAAGATAATCTTAAAAAAAATAGTTAAAAATGAGAATAAGGATAAAAAAGTGCGGGCAGGCCTTTCCGCATGTCATTTTATTATAGACTATGGTGTTAATACTTTAATAACAAAAGAAATAGGTGAGATAAGCCTAAATACTCTATCCGAAAATCTTGTAACAGTTTTAAAGGCGGAATCTTACAATCCTGAAAAGGTTGTAGATGACCTTTTAAATGAAAAACTAAAAGCGATTACAAGGGCCACAAGAAAAAAGGAATAAGGGCCTGTTATAAATGCTTTTTTGGTTCCCAGTTATCGTCCCGAATAAAGTATTTTCATCGAGAGCCTTTTTAAGCACACCCATTTCAGTTCTTCCGCTTAAAAATCGCGGAACCGGAATACCGTATCTCTCTGTAAAATAATTTAAAATGTAAGCTCAGTTATCTTGAAGGACATATAGATATCCTCCCCTTCGGAGCTGATAAAAAGAGATTAATAGGAAGAGGTCGAAGCCTTGCCTGTAACAATAGCAACTCCTGAGCTGGCACCAATTCTTGTTGCTCCTGCCTCTATCATCGCCTTAGCATCTTCGAAACTGTGAATACCCCCTGCAGCTTTAACTCCCATCTTTGGCCCTACAGCTCTTCTCATTAGCGCTACATCCTTAACAGTAGCGCCCCCTTTGGAAAAACCAGTAGATGTCTTAACAAAATCGGCACCTGCATTTTTAGCAATCTGGCACGCTGTAACCTTTTCATCATCCGTTAAAAGAGCAGTTTCCAGTATTACTTTAAGCGTTATTGTAGGTCTGCACGCTCTTCGCACTGCTTTAATATCCTCTTCCACAGTTTTTACATCTCCGGATTTCATAGCACCTACATTCATTACCATATCAATTTCCTGTGCGCCGTTCTCTATTGCATGCCTTGCTTCGAAACTCTTGCTCCGGCTGTCCATCGCTCCCAGCGGGAATCCCACCACTGCACAGACCTTAACATCACTTCCCCGAAGTTTCTTTGCACAGAAAGGAACCCAGTTAGAATTAACGCATACCGAATAAAAGTGATACTCTGTTGCCTCATCGCATATTTTAGCTATTTCCTCTGCAGTGGCTTCGGGTTTAAGAAGGGTATGGTCAATATATTTTGCAACGTCACCCGGAATAAGTATGCTTGGCGGTACATAGCCACTCTGCTGCGCAGATACAGTACCTGTAGCTGCAGTCCGGCTAGTAGACTGTACCGACACAGGCTCAGCCACAGCAGTTCCGGAAACCTGGCCCTGCAACTTCCCCATAACTTCTTTAGTTATCTGCTC
>QNBI01000119.1 GCA_003641675.1 Spirochaetota bacterium
AAAGCTAATTGATAATATTACTGAGTCGCTTTTTCGTTCCATGTAGTATCTGTAAAATACTTAATCTTACCTTTATATCCATCAAGAAAGTCAGTCATTTCCTTGATAGATTTCATCGAAAGAATTTTTCTAACCATTCCTTCCAGTTCTTTATCCTCTATTTTTCTTGAATCCGGTACAATCAGCAAATAATCCAGTACCCAGTACGAGGCTTTACTCTTTCTAACCCCCGACACAGGTACAACTGCACTGTAGCGGAAAATTGTTTCCGGAGTGGAATCCCAGTTCCATTTAATCTCTCCCCTATAAAGTTCTTTTCCCCTCTCGGAACCGGAGTCGGTGGGCTCTGAAACATAAGCCCCATTTTTTATCTGTTCCGACACCCTTGTTACAATTTTAATATTTAAACATGGATGATTAATAACTGCCTTTTTATCCTTTCCTACGGGCCTTATCTCCAGCTTTATGCCCTTTTCCACTTTACTGGTAAAAATTACAAAATGGTCCAGCCCCGGAATTTCATAACCCTTAAGATAGATAGGCTTATCAACTATATTTTCTCCCTTCTTTAAGTTAAGGTTAATAGATTTACCCGTATATGAAGGGGCTTCTATTTTGAGTACAGCCTTACCAGGTCTAAGGTGTGTAAAGGTAAAATCCTTCTGGAAAAAGCCTTCTATAATTCTCCCCTCCAGTTGAATTTTAGAATTCCATACCCACTCTTTACTCACTGCATCGGTTACATTAAATTTAAGGGTAGTATCAAAAGAGAGGGATTTTACATAAACTCCGATTGCAACAACTGCAAGAATTACAACAAGTATAATCCAGAACCACCATATCTTTTTCTTCATGAGTAATTCCTCTTCTGTTCAGTAATTTTAAATTGTAACATGTTACATTAAAAAACAAACGGGAGTCAATCTATATACTTACTTTTTATCTTTATCTTCATAAACCCTGCTGCCCTGAACGTTTTTCTGGTATTGATACTTCCCTCTATACGGTATCTGGGCCTTTTTATCCATTAGTGCAAAAACAGCCTGGCAAATTCTCCTCCCGCTTATTAGCTTTATCGGAAGCCTATTCGCATTGTACAGTTCAAGGGTTATTGTGCCTTCAAAACCGGGATCTACCCACCCGGCATTCTGAATAAAAAGACCAATCCTTCCGATTGAACTCCTGCCTTCCACAAAGGCAGTCATATAGTCGGGTAATTTTATATACTCTTTTGTCACTGCAAGCATAAATGACTGGGGAGGTATAACAATTTCATCTCTTGTCATTCTCGTATACTCTATACCCAAATCCAGCGTAATGGCCTCTACAGAGTTTTCATCCACCTTCAAGAAATGTTCACCCAGCCTTAAATCTATAGATGCTGGCTGTATCTGGTAATCCTCCAACGGTTCTATAATTAGGTCTCCGCTCTTTAAAAGCTTTTTGAGTGTCCCATCGGATACTATCACTTTCCCGGCTGCTCCTTTAGGTGTTTCTTTATTAAGTTAAATTTTACTTGCTTTAGTTTTTCGGAAAGAGATACCTTATACACATGCGGGTTTATAAGCCTCTTGTAGGTATCATCGAGCATTTTTAAGTTTTTCTTTGTATTTTCTTGAATTGATGCGAGCTTCGGCAGCTCATATGCAATTTTACCTTTTTTAATCTTTATAGAGAGCAGTGGTTCTATAGAGGAGTAGTCCTTTATAGTTAAATATTTATACTCGTACATTGGATGATAAAACTTGTACCGCCGGCCTTCCTTTATGCGCTCACCCTCCAGAGCGAGAAGGTCTGCGAGGAACATATTATTCCCGTTATAAAACCTGTAGACCTGTTTAACTGCAGGATTGGTAATTTTCTGGGGATTATCCGAAAGTTTTATTACAGGTTCAAAGTGCCTGTCTGTTTTTTTTGCTACAAGTTTATAAACCCCTGTTAAAGACGAATCCCCCCCCGCAGTTACAAGTTTTGTACCCACCCCCCAGTAATCGATGGGAGCACCCCTGTTTACCAGCTGGTTTATTATCATCTCGTCCAGTTCGTTGGAAACAGTGATTTTTGCATCTTTAAGTCCTGCATTGTCAAGTTTTTTTCTTACCTGTTTGCTTATATATTCAAGGTCGCCGCTGTCCAGCCGGACCCCCAATTTTTCACCCTTCTCCTTAAGCCTTTTCCCCACCTTAACCGCATTATCAATCCCGCTGCCCAGAGAATCGTATGTATCTATTAAAAGTACGGTACTGTCCGGATAGGTATCTGCATATTTTTTAAAAGCCTCATACTCGTTGCAAAAAGCCATAACCCATGAATGCGCCATTGTTCCCTTAACCGGAATACCGTATATTTTACCGGCAAGCGTGTTAGATGTTGCAGTAGCTCCTCCTATAAAGGCTGCCCTGGAAGCTGCCAGTGCTCCGTTTATGCCGTGAGCCCGTCTTAATCCGAATTCAAGGACAACCCCTTCCCGAGAAGCAAGATAAACCCTCGCCGCCTTTGTTGCTATAAGGGTCTGGAAATTAATTGTATTAAGCACAAAACTTTCAATAAGCTGTGCTTCTATTAGACTGCTGTGAATTCTTAAAAGGGGCTCATTGGGAAAAACAATACTGCCCTCATTCATAGCGTAGACATCCCCGTTGAATTTAAAGTCTTCAAGATAATGCAGAAAATCATCCTTAAAAAGTTTAAGCCCGGCAAGATACTCAATATCATCCTTATAGAATTTAAGTTCGGTTATTCCTCTTACAGCATCCTCCAGCCCGGCAAAGACCGAAAATCCCCCTCTAAAGGGCTGACGCCTAAAAAACATATCAAAAACAACTTCCGGGTTTAAATTGTATTTGTGGTACCCCTGCATCATGGTGAGTTCGTAGAGATCGGTTAAAAGAGCTAATTTTCCACTCATTCTATAATTTTCACACCTCTTTCTTTCATATCGTTAACGGCCCTTTCCACGTTTCCCTCCGGGAAATTAACCCCTCTTGATCCTTTGATAAATAGATTTGTTCTGTACCCAAGTTTCACTGCATCTATGGCAGTATAATATACACAGTAATCTGTTGCCAGGCCGGTTAAATACACAGTGTCTATATGAAGATTTCTAAGATACCCATCCAGTCCTGTTGATGTTTTTTTGTCGTTTTCAAAGAAGGCCGAATAGGAATCTATCCTTTTATCCATGCCCTTTCTCAGGATAAGAGAAATATTTTCTATATTAAGACCCGGATAAAAATTAGCTCCTTCTGTCCCCTGAATACAATGGTCCGGCCACAGAACCTGTTCAATTCCGTCTATCGTTTCTATTTCCATAACCTCTTTTCCGGGATGATTAGAGGCAAATGAAAGATGATCCTCAGGATGCCAATCCTGTGTTGCAACTACCTTTCCGAATTTGTCCATAATCTCGTTTATAAACGGTACAACTCTGTCCCCGTCTTTTACGGCAAGTCTGCCGCCGGGGCAAAAATCATTCTGCACATCTATAACTAACAGTACAGAATTACCATAAAGGTCCATTAGCAGCTTCCTCCCTACTAATACACAAAAGGTATAAGAGCATATTTAAGTTTTAATCGTATTATGCGTTTAACGCTTTCATTAATTGTGCTCAGCTTAATTTCTTTCTTTTTAAACAAATTAAGCGCCTTTTCTTCCAGCTTGAGGGTATCGTACCTTGAATTTACAAGGATTATGTCCACACCGGCATTTATACTTGTTTTAATAATTTCATCCATAGTGTAATTCTCTGTTAAGGCCCCCATATCTATTGCGTCAGAAATAATAACGCCCTTGAACTCTAACTTTTCACGGAGAATACCGGTAATAATTTTCTTTGAACATGTAACAGGATATTCAGGGTCGATTTTTTTATAGAGTATGTGTGCAGTCATAAGCGCATCCGCCCCATTTTCGATCGCAGCTTTGAATGGAAGAATATCTTTTGAAAACAACTCTTCTTCCGAAATATCCACAACAGGAAGGTGAAGATGAGAATCCACCTGTGTAATGCCGTGACCGGGAAAATGCTTTATTACAGGAATAATACCTGCCTCTTTCGCTCCTTTTAAATAAAACAGCCCGTAATCGCTTACCCTTCCCGCATTGTTTCCCATAGACCTGTCGCCGATTACAGAACTGTTGGGTTTACCGTAAAGGTCAAGAACAGGTGCGAAATTTATATTGCACCCGAGACCGGACATCTCTTTTCCAGTTATATATGCCGCAGCCTCTATAAAATAAGGGTCGTTATGTTCTCCCCAGTAGTATGCTGCAGGAAATTTTGTAAATTGATTAAATCTAAAACGAGCCACCCGTCCGCCTTCCTGGTCTGCACCTATAAGCAGCTCTATCGAAGGATTATTGGTAAGTGCTGTTTTCTGCAGCTCTATCGTGAGTCTTTTTACCTGTTCTCTGTTTTTTATATTCTGGGAATTAAGTATTACCCCGCCTATAAATCCCTTCTTTATGAGTTCTGTTGTTTTTTTATTTATATCCGTACCGGGAATCCATGATATAAATTTTTGACCTATTTTCTGTTTAAGGGTTAGTTTTTCCAGTATCCGCGTTACCGTATCCTCGGAAACAGGACTTGGTTCCTGTTTTATCGGTATTTTTCCTTTTAAAATGGAAGGGCTTTCTTTTACAATTGATATTTCCGGTTTTTCTCTGGAAGTCGCAACCGTTTTTCTATGCTTCTCTGCCTCTGCGGTGGAAGGTACAGGAGTTGTACTGCATGAAATTAAAACTGCCGCCAAAAGAAGCCCAATAAGAAAGCTACGCATTTATCTTTTTTTCCAGCTTTGGAGGATAGGGGATTTGAACCCCTGACCTATAGATTGCGAACCTATCGCTCTGCCAACTGAGCTAATCCCCCAATAATATTATTTATTAATAACATAGCAGTATTGTAAGGAAATGACAAGATCGCAGAAGCTAAATCTCAACTACAGCCCCTTCCTTTGCGACTTCAATAAAGAGGTTAGTTTTCCCTTCTATGCTTTTTCTGTATTTTTTCTTGAGCTCATCAAGTTCTTCGTCCGTTCTAAGCGGGTCATGATGGAAAAAATAGAGCTGCTTCACCCCGGCTTTATGGGCTGCATTTATTGCCCACTCAAAAGAGGAGTGGCCCCAACCGAGTTTGGATTCCATATATTCTTTGTATGTATACTGAGTATCATGAATTAGAACATCCGCACCCTTAAAAAATTCTAAAATTTTCTCGTTCTCCTCTTTAGCAACAAGAGCCCCCTCTCTAACTGCAGCCTCGTCATAGTCCGGAGAGTCCCGGCTTACTTCAAAAACATTCCGGAACGGTTCGGTATCGTATGCCGTACATAGAACTTTACCATCGTATTCAAAACGGTAGCCTAAGTCTAAAATAGGGTGGTTTAAATACTTTGTTTTTAAGATAATCCCCCCACCTAAATCCTGTACACTCTCCTTTAAGGGAAAGTATTTTATATCCGCTGCGAGTTCACTTTGACGAACGGGGAAATACCTGTAACGGAGCTGATTTCCTATTATTCTGTCCAGTGATTCCTCTTCATAGGTTACAGGCCCGTAGATTCTTAACTCTGTACCCGGGATATATATCGGAGTAAAAAACGGAAATCCCATTATATGATCCCAGTGAGTATGAGTTAAAAAAATATCCGTTTTTATCGGACCTTTTTTTAAATCTTCCTTAACAATTTTGTTTCCCAGCTCTCTAATCCCCGAACCGGCATCTACCAGGATAAGCCTGTTCTCATCTCCAAAGCGCAGCTCCAGCGATGCTGTATTCCCCCCGTATTTCACAGTTTTCGGGCCTGGACAGGGTATCGATCCTCTTACTCCCCAAAAGGTCAAACGAATTGACATACTATGCTCCTTAACCTGCTACTCGGAGAAAAATTTGGGCTTTTTCTATTTCGGCATTTACATTATCTTCTATGTCTTCAAGGTAGTCCCAGTTTATTCCAAGGTACTGGAAAATACCAGGAGGCAGTTTTTCCGGATATCTGTCGCCGGAGAAACCTATTTCAAAGGTGTTTGCAAATATATTAGCCGCCGCTACCGTATAGACAACATCCACGAATTCCCCCCTGTAGTCTTCTACGGTATGATGATAAAAAACGGCATCCTCTATATCTTTGCCCAGCTTCCAGCTTTCTATTATGAGTTTTCCTACCTCTGAGTGATTTACCTCTATCACTCTTTCCTCCGATTTATACAGGGGTATATGCTCCTTGTCCGTTAGAGAAATTGCCTCTATATACTCTTTGGACATCTTATTATTTAACGGTATCTTTCCAAGGTCATGCAGGAGCCCTGCAACAAAATAACCTTCTAAAAGTGTGGAATCCACCTTTCTGTATCTTGCTATCATTTTCGAAGTTACACCCACACCTATAGAATGTCTCCAGAAGCCGTTCATATTAAGAGCCTGAAAGTTGTTCTTTTTGCCCAAATTCCCCAGAATAGCGGTGCTTATGGCGAGGTTCTTTACAGTATTAATTCCCAGCATAATTATAGCACGCACAAGAGAAGTTACCTGGTTAGGAAGAGAGTAGTACGCAGAGTTTATTAAACGCATAACCTTTCCCATAAGAACAGGGTCCAGACTA
>QNBI01000120.1 GCA_003641675.1 Spirochaetota bacterium
GACAAATTTCTCTATGTCCTCCTCCGGAAGGAGTTCCTCCTCCTCCGGTATTTTTAAACCTGATCTCTTTATTCCCCCTGTAATTTTGCCCTTAACCTCGATAAGACTCCCTTCCGAAGGGTGCATTACCCTTAAGTTTATTATTTCGGGTTCGGCTAATCCCATTCCGGATGCAAACTCTAAGGCAGCAGCTGCGGCAATTGGCCGTTTTTCGGGTATAAACATGGAGACAGAGACAATTCCATCGCCTGCCCATTGGACCTCCGGTTTTATAATATCCTCACCCGAATCTGTGTTTTCTTCCTTAGTTTTTTTAAGGCGGATATTAACATTATCCTTCTCATCAAGCTCATCTATATAGACTATTTTATCGTGCCTGCACAGGGTGCATCCCCCTATTGAGTCGCAGGATTTTGCCGTCTTTTCGGTATATGTGCGGGTGCTGGTTCGCCCGGGCGGTCCGGTGTTTTCGCTTTCTGTACCCTCGTACCCTGAATTATAGCCGAAGTGACTGCATACCGGCGCGGCATAATCTTTCTCCCGTTTCACTATGGTATCCGCAGCTATACCGCCGTTTTGAGTACGTGCAATACCGTCGCCTCTCCGCTCGGGGAAGAAACCCGAATCTACAAAATATCCCTTTTCAACGGCATTGTAGTATCCTCCCAATTCTATTATTTCCTCTAAAAAAAGAACGGCCCTCTCCTTTAGCTCACGAACCTTTTCTTTCATGAATCCGTCTTTTTTAACACTCACAAGGTCTTTAAGCCCGTCCAGCCCCATTAGAGTCTGGCGGGAAGTATCCACTCCGTAAATATTGTTGTAGTGCCAGGGAACATTTCTGCCCTCATCCGGTGTAATGGTGCTCTGGATATCTGCAGATGTAAGTCTCGATATGAGCGTATCAAGTACATGGGTAACGGTTGCCTCTGCCGTATCGGACTCCATGTAGCGTGTGTTCTGCTGAGCCCTGAATCTAAATCCTTCAAAGAAATCGCGGAGCGCTACGGCATATGGAAGGTCAAGATACAGTTTCGGTGCCGGAGGAGCGGTAGGCGGTACTGTAGAAAGGGCTATAAGTTCTTTTTTCATGCCTGCTTTGAGAGAAAAGGCGCAGTTTACCGCATGCTGGACGAAGAGCTCGGGCAGCACCTTCCACGCCTCTTTTGCAGTGGCATTTGCATTGTGGGCGCCGTCTATCTGGAGAATTCCTGCATCTGCCATAATTTTCTTCGCCTCGGCTGCATCGACAAAAGAACGGTGCATATTGATATTTCTATAGAGTACATTGTATTGGGGATCTTGATGTGCTCCGTTTACTCCCTCCTCTGCAAATAGAACGGCAATTTCCGGGCCTGCAACACCGCTTACATAGGAGTGAAAATTAATAGGCCTTCCCACTTCGTCTTCTATTGCGTCCAGTGCCTTCCTCGTTGCGCGGAGCTGTTTGCGCGTAATAGGGATGCCTCCGACTCCCTCCGGTGTTCCTTCTATGAGCCCGTCGAAGTGCGACTGTCCGGTTGTTCTTATCACCATTATATGGTCGGCACCGTGCCATGCGGCCATCCTCATTCTGCGTATATCATCCTCGAACCTGCCGGAGGCTATTTCTGTTGTTATTATGCAGTCGCTTTGAGGGTCGATATTCCCGAAGTAGTGAGCAGAGGGGAGGGGGACAGAGCTCTTTAACGGAGAACTTACATCCTTAAGTTTAAAGGGGCCTGCGCTGAGGTCGGAATCTTCAGGCTTTTTTCTCCATGTCCAGCCGCGTCTCCTGGGTACATAACTTTCCAGCCCCTCTAAAATTTCTTTTATATCTATCTTTTTATCCGGAGTAAGATGCATTCCGCCTTTATGTTTCATTTTCCCAGAACTTCCCTTTTATCATTTCAAGTCCTGCTTTCTTTACGGAGAGCCCGCTTCTGTTAGAAGCCTTAAGAACAAGAGCCCCTGCGCCGTGCCCTAAAAGACCCTTTTCCAATGCCTTAGTGACGATGGCTTTTGCCTCTGGACCGGAGAAACCCATACGGAGGAGAACAGAACGTTCTATGGACGGGCTTGTATAGGCCTTTGCCTCCTCTATAAGCGGTGAAACCACTTTGTCTGCAAGTACCCAGAATCTTTTCTTTAGCTCTTCATCGCTTAGAGCTTCTAGGTGCTTTCTTCTAACCTCGAAATCGTCCTCTCTCTCTGGAACCTTTACACTTGTAATTCTGTCATTCATGTCTGGAATCCCCCTAATCTTTTTACTGCATCACTTAAAAATCTCATTCATAATGCGTTTAATCATTTCAGAATTCGCCCTGGAATCCTCCATGAGAAATTCAATATCCTCTTTTTTACATTCCTTCTTCTGTTTATACAGGTTTTTAAGCGCTCGTGTAACGTAGGATTCCCTTAGTTTCCCAAGGTCAACATCCCTAACTCTAATCTGCTCTGGTCTTTCAGGAATGATAATTGATTCACCCGGAACATTCTCCGCCGGATCTCCCCGTTTCACCTTTATCCCCATTTTCTTTGCCAGGTTTAACTGTGCGGTAGGGTGCTTACCCGCACCAGTGTATTCTGTTTCCTGAACAACTAAAATTTCATCGCTTTTCATATCTCTTGCAATTGCAAAACCGGCCGCAAGGGATGTGTTTCCGGCAGGCCCCCTCTCCATCCCCTCAAGCTCCGCTAAAGCCCTGGTAATATAGAAAACTTCACCCTGGCTTACAGTTACATAGCGGTCAAGATACTTAAGAGGCCTTGCCGAGTTAAAGGGTACGTCCGTTCTGTCCGGCCACTCTGCAAAGGGGATGCCGAAGCCTGTATGTCCCGTTGTAAATGATTTTCTGTTAAAATCCCTGTCCGAAGCCATGTGTAGACCGGATAAATCGACACTGGCGCCGATAACTTCTGTGTTATGTGCACCTGCCTTTATAAGCCCCCTTGCAGTGCCTGTAACATTGCCGCCCCCTGCATGGGTTACAACAACAACTTCCGGAAACTTACCGGTTCGTTTTTTAACATCCGAAGCGATTTCGAACCCAAGGCTCTCAATACCGAGTACTGAGAAAGGGGTGTAAAGGGAAGCGTTAAAAAAACCTGTCTCCTCTAGGACTGTTAAGAATACATAGAACAGTTCTGGTCCAACGCTTAAACGCAGAACTTCCGCCCCGTATGCTTCGCAGGCTCTCGCCTTTTCGAGTATTTCCGGCTGGGCGATTCCCCTGCTGTCGAAGGCTTCCTGTACGATTATGCAGCGGAGAAGGTTTTTTGCAGACTGCGATGCAACTGCCGCCCCGTAGTTTCCGCTTGTAGCTGCAGCAACACCGGGATAGCCCCGCCCTTTTGCTTCATATACAGAAACAGAGGCCCTCCTGTCCTTAAAAGAGCCGGAGGGGTTGGCGGATTCATCCTTTAAAAAGATTCTGGCCCCTCTGCCCGGCTGTGAAATCTTTCTTATAAGGCGGTTTATGTTTTTAAGCTCTACAAGCGGAGTATTTCCCACGCTTGTCTGTCTCTGAATATTTATAACTTTATCCAGTGTATATCCGGTGCTTTTAAGCAATCCTTCATAGTCATAGGCGAGGGCGCCTATACGGAATTTAGCATAGTCTATTCCTACAGAGGATTTCATAATTTCATTGCGGCGTTTCATTACAGATTCATAGCTCTGCTTTGAATGTTTTAAATCTCTCATTTTTTTAAGCTGCTTTTCTTTCTCAAGATATTCTTAAGTTCTTCGCCTATTGCAAGGAGTTCCGATATCGGTTTTCCGAAGGTGTGCTCGTATCCCGGATTTTCTGCAATAAGGGTACCGGTTAAAACACGGCCGGCCAAGGTGCCAATGCTTACCTCTTTCCCTATTTCCGAAGTTTCAAGTAAGAAACCCCGCGCTTTTAATTCCAGGGGGACTTTTTTTGTATCTACAGGGATATGGGCCGCCCTTGATTCCGGTTCAAGGATGATTCTGTGAATTTCGACCCAGCTTCCCTTCCGTATCATTTAATAAGCTCTCTTATATCGCCTAGAAGCGCCGCTGGAGCAGGCATCTCTGCCATGGAAAAGAGTCCTGGTTCTGCATTTAGCACATGGGGTATCATATTCACGGCAAGCGCAACAGTACCTATTCCTCCCGGGATTTCCGGCGATATGGAAAGGCTGATATCCGGTGTGCCCTTTATTGTTATTCTGTCGCCGGTTTTTACTCCCTCCAGTTCGGGATGAACCTGCTGAGGATGGATGAGTCTAATAACAGGTTTTCCCTTTGTATAGGCTGTACAGGTGTGCTCGCATCCTGCAGTCTGGCCGGGGTGTATCGTAACTTCCGGGGTTTTCCTTTCGACATTACTCACAATGGGTTTTCTTGTCTGTTCTATTCCGTCGATTTTCCAGCCGAGCGCTTTTGATATCATACTTACAGATTGTGGAAAGCCGAAATGGCCCACAACTCTACCTTCCTCAAGACCTCTGTAAAATTGTTTGGTTGTAAGCCCTACGCCTTGCGTTTTAAGTACCGAATAGCCGTAAGGTGAAAGGTCGTTCACCCTGGAGGCTTCGATAGAATCTACATTAAAGCAGACTCCGGTAAGGGCAATAACGAGGTAGTCGAGTACATATCCCGGGTTTATACCTGTTCCGAGCACAGATACGCCGTTCCGGAGGGCTAACGTTTCTATTTTTTCTGCTATTTCCGGCGTACTGTATGCAGGATAGCTCAATTCTTCCGCTATTGTGATAACATTAGCACCGTTTTTTAATGCTGTTTTAATTTCTGGCCAGGCATCTGCTGCTTTTGAAGAAGTACACTGTATAAGAATATCAGGTTTTTTTGTTTTAATAAGTTCATCGAGATTTCCGTATAGAAGTATACCGGTTTTTTTATTTAAGCCTAAAGCGGAGGACAAATCCCTTCCGGCATTCTGTCTGCGTTTTACATAAACGCCGGTTAACTCTATTCCTTTCTTTTCAAGCAGAAGACGACAGACACCGCTTCCCATATTGCCGCTGCCTGCCACTGCTGCCTTTATGTTTTTGGCCATGGCTGTTTTCTCTGCCTCTACTATTCGTATATTGCAGAATAATGTTTCTGTCAAGGTTATATAAATTTTCCTTGACTCTGTCCTGTAAAATCGGCAATGCTTAATTGGTGTTTGTTAAAATTATAGATGTTTTAAGTCGATACATAGAAGAGTGAAACAGAGATTTCTGTTTTTATTATTTTTTATTCTTGTAATTCCCGTTTTGTCTGCCTTCGTTTCTGAGCAGGGATATGCATCCTGGTATGGCGGAAAGTTTCATGGAAGACGTACGGCAAGCGGAGAAATATTCAATACCAACAGCTTAACCGCGGCTCACAAAACTCTTCCCTTCGGTACTATTGTGAAGGTTACCAATATAGCTAATGGCAAGTTTACTCTTGTCCGTATTAATGATCGGGGGCCTTTTGTACCCGGAAGAATAATTGATCTTTCAAGAGCGGCTGCAGAAGAAATAGGAATGATTGGCAGCGGCGTAGCCAGGGTGCGTCTTGATATTGTTGCACGGGCAAAGATAAAGGATATTTTAAGCATACAGGTTGGAGCTTTTAAGGTAGAGGAAAATGCCGGAAAATTAAAGAAAAAACTGGAAAAATATGAATTTCCGGTAGTTTTGCGATACGCTGATAATGGAATCGTAAGGGTTGTAATTGAAAACGTAGTAAAAAAGGATCTGGAAAGCACTTTAAAAAAACTTTCCGGTCTTGGATACATTAACCCGCTTGTAATACATGAAAATATTAAAAAGTAACGGAGGTTTTAGATGGCAAAAAAGAAACAAAAAATTGCAAGCTATCTCATTGCAAAGGGGCTTATCAGTGTCGAACAGGCTAAAGAGATTATGCAGGAGCAGGACGGTAAAAGCGGCATAACAAAGGAGATGTTCGGAAGAATAGCGGTCAAAAAGGGTTATATAACGGAAGATGCTCTAAATAAGGCAATACTTGCAAAAGAAAGGGAAGAGGCCGGCTATTAAGCAGAGAATTTTTGAGTAGGAGAGGGCGTACCAGACTAACCTTGAGAACCTCTGAGGAATGTTCTGTGTTTTAAGTGAGGTATATGCGCTTTTTTAAGATGTTTAAGAATACTGTCTGTTAAGGATCCGGCATCCAGTCCGCAGTATTTTAACAGAATACTGCGCGGCCCGTTTGTAATAAATGAATCGGGAACACCGAAGTTAATTACTTTCTGTGAAGGGTTGTTTTCTTTAAGAATAGAAAGTATCTCTTCGCCTATCCCTCCTAAAAGAGAACTTTCCTCTGCGGTAAAGATATATCGGTAATTTATTGTTATCTTTTTGAGATACTCCCTGTCTATAGGTTTAATAAATCTTAAGTTATAAACATCTGCAGGAATTCCGTTCAGTTCCAAATTCTCAGAAACAAGGATCATTTCTTTTGTCATAGAGCCTGTGCCGATAAGGAGCACAGGCGAATTATTATTTTTTATGAATACCCCCCTTCCGGGAACTGCAGGTTCTGTTTCTGAAAGGAGAGGATTAGGACATTTTGCCTTTGGATATCTAATTACAAAGGGGCCTTTATTGGCAAATCCGTAATCCAGC
>QNBI01000121.1 GCA_003641675.1 Spirochaetota bacterium
TGCAACGGGCAGTGTGCTTATTCCTAACCTCTTATATTCTTTAATTCCTTATGTCAAACATAAATCTTGTCCCGTATATCTCATATTGAACCGATAGCGATGTTAGCTGAGTTTCGACTGCTCCAGGCTGATCACTAAATGTCCATGTTTTCTCAATAGGAATTATGTGTGTATCTGTTAACTGCAGATTCCCGCCAACTGTACCTCCACTACTGCCAATTTCAAAATTCTCAGAAATTGGAGGATTAGAAGAGTAGTCAGTTAGCGCTATATCAAAATAATCAACCACATTAAGGAATGCTTTACTTGTAGAATCTACCGATTGATACTGCCCTGTTGATTCGTCATAGAGATACCATTGAATATCGATACTGTCTACTATATCCCCATCCCCTGTTGTATTTAATTTTATTGCCGGTACAAATACCTTAATATTTCCATTACTGTCAAATGGGTCACCTGTACTCAAATCATACCTTGCAATTTCAACTCCATCTTTTTTTAAAACCCACTGCCCACCTGGTACAATACCGTGGAAAAAGCCAAGTCCTGATTGATCCCAGAAATCATAAGCTTTTAAAGAAGAAGGCTCATTTAAGCTCGAATTTGTGGAAAGGCGTGCCCCTGCAGGTATAGAAATCCCAGTAGTATTATTTTGGTCTTGAGCATCAACTGTGTACGATCCGTCGGGAAAGTAAAGTGAAAGTTCACTGTTCCCAAATTCTGGTTTCGTTGGATCATCGGCTGCAATAGTTGTCATATACAAAATTGAGTACTTCTTTTCGAGATTTGCTGAATTGATTGGGTCAAAAACTGTATCTGGCGTCAGGAAGTTATTCTTTGCGCTTAATAAATTATTATACGTATACATATACACAGGATTTAGCCCATACCAGTTATCCCCATCTAAATTAGCATACCAGTTTTTAATGCTTCGAAGTAGTTTATCGTTGCTTGCCATCTGTTTTAGCTCGTCGAAGGTCAGATCAAAGTTTGCGGTAACCATATCTACATCACTTTCATTAGACTTAACCTCATCTGCCTGATCACTATCTGTGTCTTTGCTGATAGTGCCAAGGTCAATATCACCTGTTGCATTCGAAGCCGGGAAATTAAGCATATTATGCTCTGCATCTACACCAATAGCAATGTAACCCACAATCTGATCAATTTTCCTTTGCTGATTTGTATCAACAAGGAGAAGTACACTGCGGTCGCTGTCTGCAGGTACTCCCACACTGAAATGTCCGCTTGTATCAATCGTTGCTATCTGTTTATCTTTTAAATCCCATGAGCCCATATTGTAACTTACTGCCCATATTTCATTTGCAGTACTCGGGTCTGGGGTAAGAGCACGGGATTTCGCAAGTATTGGTGCCGTTCCCGTTATATTGATAGAAGCAGTACCCTCATCGTTTCCGTTAATGTTGCATCCGGCTAAAAATACAAATATACAGGTGGCAATGAGTGCTGATGAAATAATAAAGAATTTCATTCTTTGCATAATGTGCCTCCTAAAATTGTTTTCATTACTTTCTACTTTAGGTTATAGATATTTTTCTTAAAAAATCAAATAAAATTTATATTTCATTAATAATACTCTGCTTCCGCGTAACTTACGCCGCAGGTCACACCTATTTCTCCATTAATATAATGTTGACTTTCTTGTAGAATAGTCGTTACTCTTTGAATTATGAAAAAGAGATATCTGCTCGGGTTCGATATCGGGGGCACTAAGTGCAGCATTGTTCTCGGAAGCAGTAATACAGGTAACCCCGGCGGCGGTATTAAAATATCAATTCTTGATAAAATTACAATCTCTACAGAACACGGCAGCAGTCCCTACCCTTTTATTGAAAAGCTGTTTTCCGCAGCAGAAAAAATGATTAAGAAAATCAGTGGCAGTAAATCGGCAGCAGGACTAACAGGCTTTATAGAAAGCATCGGAATAAGCTGCGGCGGGCCTCTGGACAGCAGAAGAGGCATTATCCTTTCTCCTCCCAACCTGCCGGAGTGGGAGGCTGTACCAATTACAGAAATGGCAGAAAAACGTTTTAACACAAAAACGTATCTTGAGAATGATGCAAATGCAAGCGCTATTGCAGAATGGCTCTACGGAGCAGGACGCGGGAAACGCAACATGATATTTCTTACCTTTGGCACAGGGCTTGGTGCAGGACTAATATTAAACGGAAGGCTCTACACGGGAACTAATGACCTTGCAGGAGAGGTGGGTCATATAAGGATTAGCAAAGAGGGGCCGGAAGGTTATGGGAAAAACGGCTCCTTCGAAGGCTTCTGCAGCGGGACAGGTATCGCAAATCTTGCCAGAACAGAAATTCTAAAGATGTTTAGAAAGGGTATTCGGGTCAATTTCTGTCCTACAGTGGAAGCGACGAAAAAAATTACAGCTAAGGATGTCTGTGATGCGGCAAAACAGGGCGACCCCATTGCTGTAGACATCCTTAAGACAAGCGGGCACTATCTCGGCAGAGGGCTATCCTTGCTTATAGATATCCTAAACCCTGAGTTAATAATAATAGGAAGCATTTTTGCAAGGTGCGGCGAATTCTTAAAACCGGAAATGAAACGTATTATAGAACTGGAAGCGCTTAGACCGGCGGAAAAGGTATGCGATATTGTATCCTCCCGGTTAGGTGAACAAATCGGTGATTATGCAGCGCTTGCAGTTGCATCCCAAAAATATAGGAGGAACTAATGAAGAGAAGTGAAATAAATAGCTTAATAGAAGATTCCATTGAGTTTATGAATAGAATGAACTTCTTCCTTCCCAAATGGGGTTACTGGAAACCGGAAGACTGGAAGGGAAAAGCAGTAGATGAAATTATAGATACCATGCTCGGCTGGGATATAACAGACTTCGGAAGAGGAAAATTCAAAGAAAGAGGGCTTATCCTCTTCACCTTAAGAAACGGAAATATTAAAAAAACAAAGAAAGTAAACAAGATATACGGTGAAAAGGTGCTGATTGTAGGGGAGAACCAGGAAACTCCGTTTCACTTTCACTGGAGTAAAATGGAGGATATTATAAACAGAGGCGGGGGGGACCTTGTAATTGAACTCTACAATTCGGATGATAGGGAAGATTTTTCCGATAAACCTGTTACAGTCATGATAGACAGCATACCGCACAGGGTTTCACCTGGCGGAAAAGTTGTACTTACACCGGGAGAAAGCATCTGCCTTGAGCCGTACGTATATCACAGGTTCTATGCAGAGAACGGAAGGGTCCTTGCTGGAGAGGTAAGCTCTGTAAACGACGATACAGTAGATAATAGATTTCATGAACCCTTAGGAAGGTTTCCTGAAATTACTGAGGATACCGCGCCTTCCCATCTTCTCGTTATAGATTATGAAAAGCACCTAATGCATAACGCCTCTTAAAATATTCGGCAGGTTCTTATCTAGTACAACTGTGCAATTCGGATAAAATTTAGCGTTTAATCTGTCATAAAAAATATGGCCAAAATTAAAGGAGGTAATAAACTTTAAATTTCATAGAACTGTAAAAAAAATAATTGTCTCAGCCAAAATATATAGTATATACTCTATATAGAGTATGACAAACATTAATAGGAGCATGCAGAGATGAAAAAGATTTTACTCGTTCTGGTTATAGTAATTGTCACTGCTTCTTCCGCCTCCGCATTGCAGGCTACAGATTTTCTCCTTTCAACGCCGGTAGCTGTAAAAACAGTACTCCCACTTTACTATATTCCGGAAGCCTTTGCAGATACAGATAGTTTAATCATTACTGCTGCCATGCTAATGCTGTTCACAGTACCAAACGGTTTTTTAATGTACAATGTCGTTACGGAAAACAAGGAAGGCACAAAATTATTACGAAATATAACAAAGATAACAGACGGCACAAGCGGACTTCTTATGGCCGGTTAGGTGTAAGGTGATTTCGCCTAAGGGCTGAATTTAGGACTTAAAAGATTCGGCAATGTGAGGGTTTTAGGATTGGTGACTGCGGCGATGTGTTGCTTTTAAGGTTACAGGAAAGGGACAAGGAATGGGATCTGCCGGAAAACGTTTTACGACAGAGAAGCTATACTATCAAATTTAAGAAAGAGGGGATATAAGGCATCAGACCGGTAACAGAATATTTATTGCAGAATAAAAATATCCAAAGTTGCAAAATAGAATTCCACACTTTTGCAAGGGATAATAGGAAACAAGGCTTCCAGAATCAGCCGGAATAATAAAGACTTGAATCATCACCTGTAAAAATTAAACAATAGCGGTTATACATCAGGAATCAGACAGCAGTTAAAATTAATCTTTGAAAGCTAGATATGTAAGTATTAGAAAGAGCTTTTCAGTATAATTTTTATATATAACTTTGAGGTTATCGAGTTTCCCAGAGGATATACAGTTATCTATATCTGATGTTTTCACTTTACTTTTCATTTTAAAGTTTAATAACTAAAATTCAACTTCACACCTTTTTACATCAGGTAAAAACCTTTACAGTAGAATAGACTGGTGTAGCGCTATGTTATCTGTCTCTTCTATAAATATCTTTTCTATGTCGAACATGAAAAACAGTAATTACTTTCTTTTCCGAATCGACTTGATATACAACTCTATAATTTCCAATACGAATTCGATAGCTAAAATTTGTTCCATATAACTTACAATGTTGAACGGGAAAGGGATTATCAGAAAGTGACTCAACCGCTTCAAGAATGCGGGATATATATTGTCTGTCAATACTCCTTAGATCTTTTTCTGCAGAGCGCTTCCATTGGATATTATAAGAGTCCATCTATCCTCAAATGTTTCTTTAATTCCTCAAAATCCACAGCTGGTTCATTTTTTCGTTCAGCAATAACAGCAAGATCATGAAGGTCCTCGACTAGTTCATCATATTCTTTTACGGGCAGAATAACAGCAGTTTTTTTACCGGTTTCGTCTATTAAATATTTTGCTTTTCCCATAATCTTCCTCTTTCTTAAATATTTATATGTTAACTATCATATTAAATTATAACAAATTAATATAGTTTTTAATTATTTTTTTACAGATAATATTCGGCAGTTTTATCGTAAACATATAACCTTCTATTTCTAGTTTTTAAAATTTTAATATAATTTACAATAACCAGATTATCTCTACAATTCACAACAAATTCCATTGGCGTGAATCTTGCCATAAAATAGAAACTATGAAAACCAGTATATTGATCAAAGCAGACTAATAGATGCATTTTATTATATTTTCTCTTTTTCAAACAGCAAGATTCATGACAACAGGGGGATATTAAGATTGTTTAAGTAATGCCTATGGCAAGCATTTTGCAGTTTTGTTTCAGTAGGTGATCTTAAGAATCATACAAAGTTGTTTTGCTATTTTTTTTAAATTATATCTGTTCTAATTGAAAGAGCAAAATGAGTCGCCAAGGCTTCTGCAGAAACGGCTTCTCTATCTTTTAACATTCATCTTCTCTCTCGGATGATACAGACTGTGCATTTTCTTTAAATCTCCGATCTCTACTCTTAAATATCTCTGCGTTGTACGCAAAGAAGCATGACCTAATAGTTTTGCAATATAGGTAATATCAACATGCTCAGATAATAAATGACTCGCTATAGTTCTTCTGAATGTATAAAAAGTGATATGCTTATTCGTATCTATCTTTTTAGAAACATTCCCCATTACAGATTTATTAATTGTAGCAATAGTAAAAGGATTGCCATTTACTGTTAAAAATAGATATCCTTTATCAGTATGTTTTCCTTTAAGCATGTATTTTCTTGCCTTTTCAAGATAAAGTTGAATGTAATAAGAAGCATACTGGCCTATAGGAACTATTCTTGATTTATTACCCTTGCCTTTAATAATAATTATAGTCTGTTCTTTTAAATCAACATCCTGTATTTTAAGGTTACATAATTCTGTTGTCCTTAGTCCGCAGGCGTAAGCTAATTCCATAATAGCTCTATCCCTGATAGAAATAGGATCAGTTAGTTTCATTTTAGAAAGAAGAGAAAATACTTCTTTTTCTGTTAAAATATTTCTTACAATTCTATATTCTTCTTTTGGCAGAGTAATGAAAGAAGCCGGATTCTTAAGCAAATAATCCTGTTTTACAAGAAACGAAAAGAATGCTCTTACTATAATGAGCTTAAGTATTTCATAATGTGGATAACCAGATATCTCCATTATTGTTTTTTCTGGATCACTTATTTTAGGAATTTCTTTAAGCTTTTTAAGGAGTATTGTATATTTCTGAATTTTATTATTTATTTCCATTTTTTAGTCACACTTTTTACATTATAACGCCTCTATTCACTTGCTTTGAGCGATGGCACGCGTTTTTGCTTCGCCAACATAATACCACATCCCAAATAGATTTGCAAAAACCGTGACAGAGCGAAAAAGTCAAGTGCAATGGTTTGTTCAAGTAAGCCGCTTCGCGGCCGGAAGAAAACTCATATTTATTAATTATAACAGACATCTATAACTGCTTCTATCTTTTTTATTTAACTGTAGTTTTCCTCTAAAATATTCCTGATAA